>JANPJI010000615.1:0-2421 GCA_031425425.1 Rubricoccaceae bacterium | reverse complement strand
GGACGAGAACCGCGCCACGCGCCACAGCGGCGGCCGCCTGCCGGACGCGCGCGGCGGCAAGGAGGGCGAGACGGCCCTCGACCTCTACACGCACTCGATGACGGAGCAGGCCCGCGAGGGCCACATCGACCCCGTGTTCGGTCGCGACCGCGAGATCCGCCAGGTCATCGACGTCCTCTCCAGGCGGCGCAAGAACAACCCGATCCTCGTCGGCGAGGCCGGCGTCGGCAAGACGGCTGTCGTGGAAGGCCTCGCCCTCAGGATCGTCCAGGGCGACGTGCCGGAGAGCCTCCGGGAGGCTGAGATCGCGGCCCTGGACCTCGGCGCGCTCCAGGCCGGGGCCGGCGTCAAGGGCGAGTTCGAGGCGCGCATGAAGGCCGTGATCGACGCCGTGAAGGACGCGCCCAAGCCGACCATCCTGTTCATTGACGAGGCGCACACGCTCGTCGGCGCGGGCGGCGCAGCAGGCACCGGCGATGCGGCCAACCTGCTCAAGCCCGCCCTCGCGCGCGGCGAGCTCCGCTCCATCGCGGCGACGACGTGGAGCGAGTACAAGCGCCACATCGAGAAGGACCCCGCGCTCGCGCGGCGCTTCCAGATGGTGAAGGTGGACGAGCCCGGCGTCGAGACGGCCGTGGTCATGATGCGCGGCATCCGCGACCGCTACGAGGAGCACCACCGCGTCCAGATCACCGACGCTGCCGTCCGCGCAGCGGTCGAGCTGTCGGACCGCTACCTCTCGGGCCGCCAGCTTCCCGACAAGGCCGTGGACCTGCTGGACACCGCCTCGGCGCGCGTCAAGATGAGCCAGGACGCCACGCCGGCCGCGCTCGACGACGTCGGCCGGCGGCTGCACGAGGTCGAGACCGAGATCACGGCCGTCCGCCGCGACGTCTCGGCGGGCCTCCGCGCCGACAGCGAGGGCCTCCCCGAACTCGAAGCCGAGCGCGACCGGCTCGCCGAGGCGCACAGCGCCCTCGACGCCCGCTGGCGCCTGGAGCAGACGGCCGCCCGCGCCCTCGACACGGCCCGCCGCGATGCGGCGACCGCCGGCGGCGACCTGCCCGCGGCCGTCGCGGACCTCCACGCGCACCTCGGGAGCCTCCAGACCGACGGCAACCCGCTCGTCCACGCCGAGGTCGGCGAGCGCGTCGTCGCCGAGGTCATCGCGGACTGGACCGGCATCCCCATCGGCGACATGGTCAAGGACGAGGCGCAGATGCTCCTCGAACTCGAAATGCGCCTCACCGAGCGCATCCGCGGGCAGGACGAGGCGCTCCGCGAAATCGCCGACGCCCTCCGGACGTCCAAGGCGGGCATGCGCAAAAAGGACGCGCCCATCGGCGTGTTCCTGCTCGCCGGGCCGAGCGGGGTCGGCAAGACAGAGACCGCCCGCGCCCTCGCCGAGCTCCTCTTCGGCGGCGAGCGCTTTCTCGTGTCCATCAACATGTCCGAGTACCAGGAGAGCCACACCACGAGCCAGCTCAAGGGCGCGCCGCCCGGCTACGTCGGCTACGGCGAGGGCGGCGTCTTGACCGAGGCGGTCCGCCAGCGGCCCTACTCCGTGGTCCTGCTCGACGAGGTCGAAAAGGCCCACATCGACGTCATGGAGATGTTCTACCAGGTCTTCGACCGCGGCATCCTCCGCGACGGCGAAGGCCGCGAGGTGGACTTCTCGAACGCCGTCATCCTGTGCACGTCCAACGTCGGCAGCGCGCTCGTGCAGCAGGCCTCGATGGCCGAGGAGGCCCCGAGCCTGGACACGCTCCGCGCGCTCATCCACGAGCCGCTCGCCTCTCACTTCCAGCCCGCCCTGCTCGGGCGGATGAACGTGATCCCGTTCCTCAGCCTGGACCGCGACGCGATGGGGGCCATCGCGCGGCTCAAGCTCTCCAAGGTGGACCGCCGCCTGCGCGAGGCCCACGGCATCCGCTTCGTCTTCTCGGACACCGTCGTGGAGCGCATCGCGGACCGCTGCACGACGGTGGACGCCGGCGCGCGCAACATCGACGCCATCATCGACCGGACCGTCCTGCCGGCGGCCAGCCGGGCGCTGCTGACGCGCCTCGCCGAAGAGCGCCTCCCGGCCGCACTCGTCCTCGGCATCGACGACGCGGGCGACTTCACGTACACGTTCGTCGAGCCCGGCGAGGCGCTCCCCGAGGACACGGCACCCGCCGAAGCGGCACCCGCCGAAGCGGCACCCGCCGAGGCGACGCCCGACAGCACCGCGGCGACCTACGCCCTGGCGGATGACGCCCTGGCGGATGACGCCCCGGCGGACGATGCTCCGGCCGCCGAGCCGCAGGCCGAGCCGCAGCACGAGCCGCTTCAGTCCGAGGCGGCCGACATCGGCGGCGACGGAGCCGCGGAGCCGGTCGCAGACGACGACGCGCATGACGCAGACGCCGAAGTCGCCGG
>JANPJI010000614.1:0-1756 GCA_031425425.1 Rubricoccaceae bacterium | reverse complement strand
CACTCGACGGCGCGGCAGGCCGCCGAGGTCGCCCGCGAGGCCGGCGCGCGTCGCCTGCTGATTACTCACTTCTCGGCCCGCTACGGCGACGTGTCCGCCCTCGTCGACGAGGCCCGCGCCGTCTTCCCGGCGACCGAGGCGGCGGTCGAACTCGCCGTGTACACGGTCGGCGCGCCGCGGCGCGTGGTCGACGCCCCGCCCACTCCCGCGCTCCCGGCCCGTGTCTGACGCTCCCACCCAGGTTCGGGTTCACCCGACGCCGCGCCGGACCGACGGCCGCCTCGCGCGGCGGCTCGGGGCCGTCCTGTGGCCGTACCGCGGGTACGTCGCCGGGGCGCTCGTGCTGACCGTCGCGACGGCGTTGCTGGGGCCGCTGCGGCCGCTGCTCGTGCAGGTCGCCATCGACGACCACGTGGCCACGGGCGACGTGCCGGGCCTGTTCCGCGTCGTCGGCCTGCTCGCGCTCGTGCTCGTCGCCGAGGGCGTGTTCTCGTTCGCGCTGACCTACCTCACGCAGTGGGTCGGGCAGAATGCGCTGTTCGACCTCCGCGCGCGGATCGTGCGCCACATCGAGCACCAGCGCCTCGCGTTCTTCGACCGGACGCCCATCGGGACCCTCATCACGCGCGCCACCAGCGACATCGAGGCGCTCGCGGACCTGCTCTCGTCCGGGGCGGTGTCCATGCTCGGCGACCTCGCCCGGCTCCTCTTCATCGCCGGCTTCATGCTGTCGCTGGACCTCGAGTTGGGGCTCGTCGCGCTCGCCAGCCTCCCGCCGATGCTGTTCGCGACCGAGATCTTCCGCCGCAAGATGCGCGCGGCGTACCGCGAGACGCGCACGCAGGTCGCCCGGATGAACGCGTTCCTGCAGGAGCACGTCACCGGCATGTCGGTCGTCCAGATCTTCGGGCGCGAGCCCGAGGAGCAGCGCCGCTTCGAGGCCATCAACCGCGACCACCGCGACGCCCAGATCCAGACGGTCTACTACTTCGCGGCCTTCTTCCCCGTCGTGGACCTCATCGCGGCCGTCGCCCTGGCCGCGGTCCTGTGGTTCGGCGGGACGGAGGCCATGCGCGACGCGCTGACCATCGGCACGCTCGTCGCGTTCGTGCAGTACGTCCGGATGTTCTTCGAGCCCGTCCGCAACCTGTCGGACCAGCTCAACGCCGTCCAGGCCGCCTTCGCCGCGTCCGAGCGCGTGTTCGACCTCCTCGACGACGACCAGGCGCTGCCGGTGCGCGCCGAGCCGCTGCACCTGCCGGGCGGGCGCGCCGCGGGGCGGATCGTGTTCGAGAACGTGTGGTTCGCCTACGGTGCGGGGAACGGGGAACGCCGGGCCAGCCCGGACCGGCCATCGGCCATCGGGGAGCCGAAAACGGCCGGCGACGGTGAGACGGTCGTGGCGGCCCTGCACTCCCCAGATGCCCGACCCCCGTTGGCCGATGCCCCAGAACCCGACTGGGTTCTGAAAGACGTCTCGTTCACGGCCGAGGCCGGCACGACGATCGCGCTCGTCGGCGCGACGGGCTCCGGCAAGACGACCATCCTGTCCCTCCTGCTGCGCTTCTACGAGCCCCAGCGCGGGCGCATCCTGCTCGACGGCATCGACGTGCAGGACCTCCCGCCGGACGAGCTGCGCCGCCAGATCGGGCTCGTCCTCCAGGACGTGTTCCTGTTCTCGGGGACCGTCGAGGAGAACGTGACGCTCGGCAACGCGGCCCTGCCGCACGAGCGGGTCGCCGAGGCGGCGCGCCTC
>JANPJI010000613.1:0-6798 GCA_031425425.1 Rubricoccaceae bacterium | reverse complement strand
TGGCCTTCTTCGCCGCGTCGAGCGCGCTCTCGCGCCTGGGTCGGGCGCGCAAGGCAGGAGCCGAAGCGCTCGCCGAGAAGGGGAGCCGCCGCGACGCCGCGCAGGTCGCCGCCAACGGAGGCGTCGCGGCGCTCCTGCTCGCCGCGTCCGTCTTCTGGGCCGTGCCCGCGCTCTACGCCGCGTTCCTGGGCGCGTTCGCCGCGGCGGCGGCCGACACGTGGGCAACCGAGATCGGGACGTTCGTGCGCGGCGCGACGCGTCGCCTCGGCGTCGGCGTGCGCGTCGCGCCGGGGACGTCGGGCGGCGTCTCGCTCGCCGGGACGCTCGGGGCCGTCGCCGGGGCCGCCTTCGTCGCGGCCGTCGCGCTCCCCTTCGTGCCCCTGACCGTGGCCCTCGTCGTCGCCGGTGCCGGAGTCATGGGGGCTGTGGTCGACACCGTGCTCGGGGCGACCGTCCAGGCGCGCTACCGGATGGAGGACGGGGGCCTCGGCGAGCGTCCGGCCGCGCCGGGGCAGGCGCTCGCGGCGGGGCTCGCGTTCGTGACAAACGACCGCGTCAACCTGGCCTGCACGCTGGTCGGGGCCCTCGGGGCGTTCATGGCATTCCACCTGAATTGAACACATGCCGTTTCGCCTGCTCGCCCTCCTCCTGCTCGTCCCGGCCGTCGCCACGGCGCAGGTGCCCGTCGAGCCGCTCTCGCCGGCCGGGCGCCGGACGCTCGGCATCACCACCGACGTGGGCGCACGGCTCTGGGAGCGCGGCCGGGCGGATCTGCTCGCGTTCCAGCTCGACAGCGCGCGGGCGGCCTTCGCCCGCCTCGGCCGGACCGAGCCGGCCAGCGCGGCCGGCGTGCTCGGGCTGGAGACGGCCGCGCTGTGGCACGCGCTCGTCATGGAGGGGCCGCCGTACACGGACCGGTTCTATGCCCTCAGCGACTCGCTGAGCCGCGTCGCCGGACACCTGCCCGACACGCCCGAGAGCGGGCTCGTCCGTGCGACGGCTGTGCTCCACCGTGCGATCATGCTCGCCCGCGAGGAGAAGTATGCCCGCGCCGGGCTCGCCTTCCGCGACGCCTGCGGGCAGTTCCGGGGCATCCCCGAGACCGTCCCCGACGCGCTCTTCGGGCAGGGCGTCTGCGAGTCCGCCGCCGGGGCGATCCCCCGGACCTACCGCTGGCTCGGGCGCCTGCTCGGGTTCTCGGGGACGGTCGCGGGCGGGCTGGACCGGCTCGCCCGCGCCGGGGCCGGCGAGGGCACAATGGCCATCGACGCAACTGCGGCGTTCGCCATCGTCGACGCGTCGCTCAACGAGCGCCGCGCGGGCGGCCTCGACCGGCTCGCCGAGGCGATGCGGACCCGGCCCGGAAGCCCTGTCCTCGCCTACCTCACCTCCTTTTACCAACTCACCGACCGCCGCGTGGTCGAGGCCGAGGCGAACCTCCAGCGTGCCGCGGCATCTCTCGCCCGCCCCGGCGCGGCCCCGTTCCCGTTCGTCGACGCCGACCTCGGGATGGCGCTCTTCCGGCAGGACCGCTTCGCCGAGGCGCTGCCGCTGCTCTCCCGCTACGCGCGGACGTACCGCGGGCGCTCGCTCCTCGCCCAGCGGACGCTCCACGCCGGCATCGCAGCCGAGATCACGGGCGACCGCCGCGGAGCCGAGGCGCTCTACGCCCGCGTCCGCGCCGCGGGCGACTACGACTCCGACCGCGCGGCCGTCCGCGAGGCCGTGCGCCGCCGGGAGTCCCCGATGTCGGCCGCCGAACGGACGCTCCTGCTCGGGCAGACGGCCTACGACAGCGGACGCCTCGACGAAGCCATCCGCCTGCTCCAGCCGGTCCTGACGAACATGAGTGCGCCGGACGCGGTCCGCGCCGAGGCAGCGTACCGCACCGGCCGCGCCTACCAGGCGCTCGGCAACGGGCCGGAGGCGATCCGCCACTTCGATCTCGCCGCTGCGCGCCCCGGCGACCCGCTCGCGCGCTGGGGGCCGTGGGCGCACTACCACATCGGCGAGATCCACGAGGCCGCGGCGCGGGCCGACGACGCGCGCGCGGCGTACCGTGACGCCGTGGCCGACGAGACCGCCTTCGACTACCACATCAGCCTCGAACAGCGGGCCAGGACCGCCCTCGCCCGCCTCGACGGCTGACCGGTACGGCCCTCGCCGCTCGCCCGCTCCCACCTGTATGGCCTTCCTCCCGCGTTCGCTCTTCGCCGCCGTCCTCGCCGCGTGCGCCCCGGCGACGGCGGCGCAGACGGAGGCTGGCGGCGTCGCCGAGACCTGCCGGCTCCCCGTCGATGCGCCCGGCACCGCGCACCCGGCAGAGGTTTACCGCCGCCTGCGGCCGGTCGAGGCGTGCCCGGCGGCCGAGCGGACGGCCCGCTTCGAGGTCGAGTACGTCGGCTTCCCGGATGACGCCCGCGCCGCCTTCCAGGCCGCCGTGGACGTGTGGGCGTGCCGCGTCGAGACGGACCAGACAGTCCGCATCCGCGCCCGCTGGGAAGCGCTCGACGCGACGACGCTCGGAAACGCCGGCCCCTTCCTGTTCCGCAACTTCGACGGGGCCCCGATCCGCGACACCTGGTACCCGTCCGCGCTCGCCGACGCCTTCGCCGGGCGCGACATCGCTCCAGGCGAGCCCGACATTCTTGCGCGGTTCAACGGCACGTTTGCATCGTGGCATCTGGACCCGGCCACGACCCCGCCGCCCGACCGCTACGACCTCACGACGGTCGTTTTGCACGAGATCGCTCACGGGCTGGGCCTCATCGGGGCGCTGACGGTCGAGAACGGACTCGGGTATGCCGGTGCGCCCGGCTCCACACGCGGGCCGTACGCCTTCGACCGCTACACCGAGGACGCCGCGGGCACGCCGCTTCTCAACACCGCGGTGTACCCCGATGGGTCGGCGGCCCTGGCGGACGCCCTCCAGGGCGGTCCCGTCTTTTTCGACGGTCTTGCCGTCCGCCAGGCGACGGGCGCACCGGCCGCGCTCTTCGCGCCGGCGGCGTGGAACGAGGGCGCGTCGTACTCGCACCTCGACGAGAGCACGTACGCGCCGAACACGCCGGACGGCCTCATGACGCCGTTCCTCGCGCGTGGCGAGGCCATCGGCGAGCCCGGAACGGCCGTCTGCGCCGTCCTCGCTGACGTCGGCTGGCCGCTCGCCGGCGACTGCGCCGCGCGCGTCGGCGACCACCCGGACGTGGTCGCCGGCTTCGCCGTCGTGCGGACGGGGCCGAACCCATTCTCGCGCCAGACCGCCGTTCGCATCACGGCCGCTGCCCCCACCGACCTTCGGGCGACGCTCGTCGACGCTGCGGGGCGGCGCGTGGCTGTCCTCGTGGACCGGAGCGCCGGGGCGGGAGAAAGTGTCCGCGTCGAGGTGTCGGCCGATGGGCTCGCCGCCGGCGTCTACCATGTGTTCGTGACGGCCGGGGACGAGGCGCAGGTCGTCTCGCTCGTGGTCGTCCGGTAGCACGGCCGCGGCGCGGTTCATGCCGTCTTGAAGGCGCGACGCGTCGCCCGGCGACGTATCTTGATGGCACGCGCCCGTAGCTCAGCTGGATAGAGCGTTGGTTTCCGGTACCAAAGGCCAGTGGTTCGAATCCACTCGGGCGTACTGAGAAGTACGCGGAAGCCCCTAAGTCACAACGACTTAGGGGCTTCTTGCATCTTGAGAAGTAAGGGTCAGGGTAAGGGATTGTCTACCAGTTTGAGGGTCGCATCCTCGCAGACTAGGGCTTGTACGGAAACTCCAGAGCGGTCACGAGCGACCGCTTCTACGAAGGGTACGACGCACTCCGAACGGCCAGAAACGGCCTAGCCGGATGGTCGATTTGAGTGTCTGAGACCATCGCTGAGAGTTTCCGTACAGAGCCTAGTATCCGCCCGTGGCTCGTGATCACCGAGCCCTACTCGGCGAAGAGCGAGAGGGCCACCGTCACCGGCTTTGAATCCGTCCCATCACCTGCGAAGGGTGGAGCGAGAGCATATCTGACCTGTTTGGGGCAAACCGGACGCACCGGCCGAGATCAGCTTGAGCCTTACCCATGAGCCCATGACGCCACGAAGCGGCCGCCTATTGGGCGCTTCGTGAGTTCAACAGGGCCCACCTGTCCGGCGCGATGGAGCGCCGCCCGCGAGGCGCAAACAAGGCGCCCCCGCCGACCTGGGTCGGCGAGGGCGCGAAAGGGTGCCGAAGCACGGAAGGGGTCGCTACCGGATCGTCACCTGGCCGTGGATCTGGTCGAAGAACTGGAGATTCACGTTGGATTCGCAGGTGGTCGTGCTCGTCGCGGCCAACAGATACGTGAAGCTGATCTGGTCGGCCGGGTCCCGCTGGGACCTGCCGAGGTCTTTGGCGGCCGACAGGAAGCGCCGTCCTTCATACGGGCCTCCATCGACCGTACCGCTCCAGTACGCCGTGTTGCCGACGACGCGGAGGCAGTCGGCCCTCCCGCGGATGATGAAGTTCCCCTCTCCGGGGTTGTCTGGGGTGACCACGTCAATGTGGTTGCCGCGGACGGTGCCGTCGGCGAACTCCCTGATCGAGGCCGAGAAGTTGGCGTCGTCGGGACGGCCGTCGCCGTCGCTGTCGATGTCGGATCCCCCGACCGAGACCTGATGGACGATCGGCGAGGCGTCGGCCGTGGTCGCAGGGGCGGACTCGAAGTTGTCGCAGCCGCTGAAGCCGATGAGGAGGGCGGCGACGAGCGCCGGAGAGAAGCGGGTCATAGGAGTGACGGCGGGGCCGTCGGTATGGGACCGAAATGTTATCCCGCCCGTGTCATTCCGTCGTTGCGCTGGCGTCTCAAACTTTTGCGCCGGCGTCTCAATCTTGATCGTTGGCGTCCCATCGCGTCAGCGACGGCCGAATTCTCACAGCTACCTTCGACCTAAGCAGTTCAAGTCCAAGCTTATACCCTCTCCGGTTGAGTGCCCCTGACGATGCGTCCCTCACGACAGGCGGACCCGGCTCTCACCGAGCGAGGCCGTCACCGGACGCCTCGCGCTCAATGGTAAACGGGAGAAAGGCGACAAACGTCGCCCCTGTCGGCGTCTCTTCCAGACGGAGTGTCCCGCCGTGGGCCCGGAGAATGGACCGGCCGATGGCCAGTCCGAGCCCGCTCGCGCCCATCGGCCGTCCGTCGCGGACTTGCGCGAGCGGCTCGAAGATGCGCTCGCGCTCCTCGGCAGGGATGCCCGGCCCATCATCGGCGACCTTCAGGGCGAGCCCGCTCCCCTCACCGGCCGCCGAAAGCCAGACGTGCCCGCCCGGAGCGACGTAGCGGAGCGCGTTGGCGACGAGGTTTGACAGCATGAGCGCGACCTGGACTGCGTCGGCCTTGACGGGCGGCACGGGGGCGCCGGGCAGGACGTCGACCGACGCAGTCCAGGTCGCCGCTTGGGCCGAGAACCGGGCGGCCGTCTCCTCAAGCAGGGCCCCGACGTCTACGTCAGACAGGACGAGCGCGGTCTGGCCGGCGTCCGTCCGGGCGAGTTCGAGCAGGCCTGCATCCGGCGGCTTCTGCGTGCCGCGTTTCCGTACACGCCCTAGTAGCCCTGATGACCCCATGTCCTCCCTCACTCCGCGCGACGGCATCACGCTCCTGATCGGGCTCGTCGTGGCGACGGCCGCATCCGTGGCGTTCTCGTGGGCGTTCGGCTACGATGGGTGGGGGTCAGATGTGAAAGCGTTAGCAGTTACATACATGGGCTTTGATTGGGTCCGTGAGTGGGTTGGCACAGCGTGGACATGCGTGAATGCCTGAGGGATCGGAGGTCCTTCATACCTTTCGCGCTATGTCCCCCCACAAACCCCAACCAACCAACACCATGCGTCGCCTAGCATTTGTCCTCGTCCTCCCGCTCTTCCTCACTGCCTGTGATGGAGCCGGACCCGACGACGCCTCCTCAACCGCCACGACGGCATCCGCACGGCAAGAAAAGGTCGATGTCTGCCACCGGACCCGCAGCGTGACCAACCCTTGGGTGCTGATTAACGTCGCCGCACCGGCTGCTGCCCACCACCTACGGAACCACAACGGCGCCCCCGACGACAGAGACTACCTGGCCAGCGACCCCAACAGCCCGCTCGACGCGAATTGCGATCCGCGCGGAATCCAGCAACTCGGCGGCCGGATCATCATCGAGCTCCTCTCGGCCGACACCTTCCTGCAGCAGTCGGAGCTGTGGCTCTTCGCCCCAGGTGCCAACCCGGGCCCGGACCAGACGCCGCTCGACGGCACGAACCAGCGCTACATCTTCCGGAACTACGGCGCCGTCGGGGTGCCGAGCAACGCCCCCGACGCGGGTGCGGGTGACGTCTCCAACGCCGCCCCGTACATCATCCCGGCCGGCACCTTCCCCTTGAATACGCCGCTGCACTTCGGCCTCTTCGTCAACAACCTGTACAACGTCGGCTTCACGAACCCGCAAGACAACCGCACCCGCGGTGCGTGGTTCTACACGGGCGGCCCGAGCGCCAACTTCGACGGGGCCCCCCACACGCTGGCCACCCCGGTGAGCGACAATGCGACGGCGACGGTCTACGAGTTGGGCTTCGAGGATCTCTGCCTCCAGGTGGCGCCCAGCACGCCGGCCGTTTGCGCGAACACCCTCGACGTCACGGACAACGACTGGAACGACATCGTCTTCCGCGTGACGGTCGAGAAGATCTGAGTTCCCTCGTCAAGCGCATCGGGCGGCCCCGCGTCTTCGTGGCGCGGGGCCGCGTAGTTTCGGGTTGACACAGGAAAGGCCCCGGGCACCAAAGCCAGGGGCCTTTCCTGTGTC
>JANPJI010000612.1:0-2340 GCA_031425425.1 Rubricoccaceae bacterium | reverse complement strand
AGGTCGCGCGCCGCCGAGAGCGTGCCGCGCGCCGCCGCTGCGAAGTCGGTGCTCGCCTGGAAGTACGTCGTGTTCGCGCGGTACCAGAGCTTGGCCGACTTGGCGAAGCCGATGCCGGCGGCGACCCTGAGGGCCGAGGCGTCGTTCGTGCCGCCCATCGTCATGAGGTACGCGGCGTTGTTCGGGATGCCCGAGTTGATGTGCACGCCGCCGTTGTCCTGGGTCGTGCGCACGAACTGGCTCATGTTCGCCGGCTGCTGGCCGTTCCTGGGGCTCTTCATGTCGCGCTTACCAGACTGGCCGAGCGCGATGTCCTCGCCCATGATCCACTCGGTCGCCGGGTTCGGCTTCACGAAGTTGTCGACGAAGGTCCCGAAGATGTCGGACACCGACTCGTTCATCGCGCCGGACTGGTTCTGGTAGATGAGCCCGGAGGTGCGCTCCGTCACCCCGTGCGTCAGCTCGTGGGCGACGACGTCGAGCCCCGCCGAGAACGCGCGGAACGTGCGGCCGTCGCCGTCGCCGTACGTCATCTGCTGGCCGTCCCAGAACGCGTTGTTGTACGCGGCGCCGAAGTTCACGTTGCTGATCATCGCGCCGTTGGCGCCGTCGATGCCCTGGCGGCCGAGGATGGTCTTGTAGAAGTCGTAGACCCGCGTCGCGTGCGCGTGCGCGTCGACCGCCGCCGCGTTCGTCCACGTGGTGGCCGAGGTCGAGGTGACGAGCGTGCCCGGGATGTTCTGCGTGTTGTTCGCGGTGTTGGTGCGGATGCCGCCCGGCGTGCGCACGGTGTCGAGCATCGAGTAGTTGCCGCCGGTCTGCGAGACCTCGAAGGGCTTCGTCTCGCCGCGCACGCCCGCGCCGCTGCCGGCCACCGTCTGGATGTTGTCGAACTTGTCGACGATGGCGCCGGTCTTCGCGTCGACGAAGGTCACCATGCGGGTCGGCGCGCCGTCGATGCCGCCGCGCGTCTCGATGCGCCATGCGAGCGTGGGCACGCCGCCGTCGGTCGCGCAAATCACCAGCTCGGGGGAGGGGCCCTCCGCGACGCGCGCCACGTCGAAGCGCGCGTCCGTCGCGCGGATATCGTCGTGCGCGACGGTGATCGCCTCGAGCGAGGTCTTCTTCGCGACGAGGTCGACCTTCGCCGCGTCGGGCACGAGGGCCGCGTCCACCGTGACGAGCGCGCCGTCCTTCGCGTAGTGCGCGGTGAGCTCGGCGCCGAAGACGGGCACGTCCCCGACGACCTGCTGCATGCGGACGTGCGTCATCTGGAGGTCGTCGCGCTCGATGCGCTTCACCTTGAGCTCGCGCGCGGCGTCGTTGAGGCGGAACACGTCGCGCTTGAGGGCGACGAACGAGAGCGTGGCGTCGGTGGCGGTGACGTCGCCGACGAGCAGCGGGCGCGTGCGGCCCTCGACGTGCGACGCGGAGAACGCGCTCGCCGCCACGGGGCCGTCGGTCACGACCGCGAGCGGGCCGTCGTCCTCGATCGTGCCGGCGCCGGGCGCGCTGGACTTCGACTGCGAGCCGTCCGGCACGAAGTGCGAGCTGCAGGCGGCGAGGGCGACGAGTCCGAGCAGGGAGATCTTCTTCACGTGGGCTCCACCAAAAATGCGCGTCGTACGAGGGGACACGCGGAATGCCCCTCCGGAGGGGGACGCGGAGGGGAACTGCAACGGGCGGGCCCAGGCGAAATCCCTGGTCTCGTTGGATCATTCCGGCGGTCCAAGCCCGAAACACACCGAGATCGCGGCTTGCGCAGGGGCGCCCCTGGATCGCCCGTTGGTGGTCCGGTGATCCGGGAAATCGCTGTAGGCAAACGTGTGCTTCGCGGGATCGCACGGGGCCCCGGCGCTGGCCCGCCTCGTGCTCCTACGCGGGCATGCGCATTCTTTCGTGCTCCCTCCTTCTCCTCGCCGCCGCCGCCGCCGGGTGCTCGGCCGCCGACACGAAGCCCTCGGAGACCGGTAGCCCGCGCGAGGACGCGAGCTCCACCGCGAAGGACGCGGGCGCGGTGGACGCCGCGCCGGCCTCCGACGTGCCCCTCACGATCCTGCCGAACCAGCTGTTCTCGGGCGTGGACGGCACGCACACCTTCCAGGTCCCGGTCTCGGTGTACGGAGGCAAGGGCGTCACGCTGAAGTCCTCGGACGACTCGATCGTCACCATCACGCCCGCGAAGCTGACGATCCCGAAGGACGACGCGTCCGACGACGGCGAGTCCTTTCTCGTGACGACCAAGAAGGCGGGCAAGGTGACGTTGACGGCCTCGCTCGGCGGCTCGCGCGCGACGGCGGAGGTCGTGATCACGCAATACGCGGCGTCGAGCTGGGCGGC
>JANPJI010000611.1:0-3009 GCA_031425425.1 Rubricoccaceae bacterium | reverse complement strand
CTCCGCGTCGACACGTCCGGGTGGCCGGTGGGGCTGTACGTCGTCCGCGCGTCAGCGGGGGAGAGGGCCTCGTCGTCGCGCCTCGTCGTCGCGCGGTGAGAGAGCCATGAAGCCCCTCACCCTGTCCCTCTCTCCCCGAGGAGAGGGGACGTCGTCGTGACGTAGAGGGTCGCTCAGTGGAGCACAGGAGCTCTCTGGACAGCCATCAGGCGGCGGCTTTCGAGCGCTCGATGACGGCCTCGTAGTAGGCCTCGTAGCGTGGGACGATCCGGTCGAGGTCGAACTCGTCCACCGCGCGGGCGCGGGCGGCCGTCGCCATGCGCGCGTGGAGGTCGGCGTCGGTGAGGATGCGCCGCGCGGCGGCCGTCATGCCGTCGACGTCGCCGAGCGGGAGCAGGAAGCCCGTCACGCCGTCGACGTTGAGCTCGGGCAGGCCGCCGATGTCGGTGCTCACGACCGGCACGCCGCAGGCCATCGCCTCCAGCGCGGCGAGCCCGAACGTCTCGCTCGCGGACGGCATCAGGAACAGGTCCGCGATGGACAGGATCTCCTCGACGGGCTCCTGCTTGCCGATAAAGCGCACGTCGTGCCACATGCCGAGGTCGCGCGCGAGCGTCTCGGCGGCCGCCCGCTCGGGGCCGTCGCCGACCATGAGCAGCTTCACGCCGCCGGGCTGTCCGTGCCGCGGATGGCCCTCGGACCAGACGCCCGCGCCGTGGAGGCGCGCGAAGATGTCCACGACGTCGTTCGTCCGCTTCACCTTGCGAAAGTTGGACACGTGGGCGACGAGCTTCTCGCCGTCTGGCGCGATGGCTTGCCGGAAGTGGTCCTTGGACGACCGCCGGAAGCGCGCCGTGTCGATGAAGTTGGGGATGACCTCGATCGGGGCCGTCACATCGAACTCGGCGTAGGTCTCGCCGCGGAGCCAGTCGCTCACGCTCGTCACGCCGTCCGACGTGTCGATGGCGTGCTCGACGACCGGCTTGAAACTGGGGTCCTTGCCGACGAGCGTGATGTCGGTCCCGTGCAGCGTCGTCACGACGGGCACGGCGTGGCCGGACTTGGCGAGGATGTCGCGGGCGAGGACCGCGCTCGTCGCGTGCGGGATCGCGTAGTGGACGTGCAGCAGGTCCAGCCCCTCGTGGCGCACCACGTCGATCATCTTCGAGGCCAGCGCGAGCGCGTACGGCGGGTACTCGAAGAGCGGGTAGGTCGTCACCCGGACCTCGTGGAAAAACAGGTTCTCGGCCACGTGGTCCAGCCGCATCGGGAGCGCGTACGCGATGAAGTGGACCGTGTGGCCGCGCGCGGCGAGCGCCTTGCCGAGCTCGGTCGCGACGACGCCCGAGCCGCCGAACGTGGGGTAGCAGGTGATGCCGATGGTCATGAGTCGAGGCCAGTGGCCAGTGGGCAGTAGCGGCGGTTGCGCTTCGCCAGCGGCAGAAGGGCCCCGGCATCGGATGGGCGAACGCGGGCAGCGCGGTGCGGTTCGGCAGCTGGCCAACGGTAGGCCGCCGTCCCCGGCGCGGGCGGGCGTGGCGTGACGTACGTTCGGGCTCACTCCTTCCCCCCGACGCCCATGCGGCTTCTCCCCCTCGCCCTCGCGGCGCTTGTCCTCGCGCCTGCGGCGCACGCGCAGCTGATCCCGTCCATCAGCCTCGGCGTCGCCGGCGGACCCAACTTCTCCTCGTTCAACGAGGTCGCCGGAGCCAGCCTCGACGGCACGACCGGCTACCACGTCGGCGTCTACGGCGACGTCTCGATCCCGTTCATCTCGCTCCGCACCGGCCTCTACTACCTCTCCGCCGGAGACGTGGAGACGACTACGGGGACGCAGCGGGTCTCGGCCGACTTCGTGACGATCCCGGTGGACTTCCGCTTCAAGACGCCGACGCCCGTCGTGCAGGGCTATGCGCTCGTCGGCCCCGAATTCCGATTCCCGATCGGTGAGGGTGACGCGCTCATCGACAAGTCGTCGGTCAACATCGCCGCGAACGTCGGGATCGGGGCCGCCTTCAAGGCGCCGCTCGTCGGCCCGAGCGCGTTCCTGGAGCTGCGCTACTCGCAGGATGTGACGGGCTTTGCCGACGACGTCTCGCCCGGCCTGTCGACGGACAACACGTACAAGCTCAGCCTCGTGCAGGTCCGCCACGTCGTCGGGCTGTATCCGGCGACGGGCGACTCGGAAAGGGGGACTGGCAGAACCGGCACCGCGCCGTCTGCCCGTCCCCCTTCGCGTTATCCCGGTCGCGCCGTCAGAACCGCAGCAGGGCGGCCGTCGGGCCATGCTTGAGGAGCGCGGCGCGCGCGGCGTCCGAGCGGACGAGTTCGAGCGTCGCGCCCTGCGCCATGGCCCGGTCCAGCATGTGCTCGACGAGGTCCGGCACGGCCCGCACGCTCGCGCCGGTCGCGGCGTACGTGCCGCCGGTCTGGTCCGTGAGCAGGTCCGCCGCGCCCTCGACCGAGACGAGCCCGCCTTCGAGGAGCGCGTCGTCGTCCACGACGAGCGTCATCACGCGCTGCTGGTTGAGCATGTCGAGCGTGTCCGCAAGCCCGGCGACGGCCTTCGACGCGAGGAGCGACTCGACGCGGGCGACGGTCTCCATCTCCTCGCGCGCCTCGGTCTCGCGCAGGAGGGCCTCGGCGGCGGCGGCGACCTCCGCCGTCGTGGCGTGGATCTCGCAGGCGAAGTGGCCGGCGAGCTTCTGGCGCGTGGCCTGGTCCAGCGCCCCGGTGAAGGCGGCGTCCATGTCCGGCGGGGCCGAGTAGACGACGTGGCGGGCGTCGAGGGTCTGGCAGATGAGCTGGGCCGCGTGGGCGCTCCGCTGGGCCTGCGCCCGCCGGAGGTCGGCCTTGATGTCCTGCCGCTGGTCCTTGGTGACGACGTCAGTCACGGCGAACTCCTCGCCGCCGAGCGTATAGACCTCCTCGACGAGCCCGATCTGGGCGAAGAAGAACCGGCTCTGGTGGGCCGACACGAGGGCGATCACGAACCGGTCGTTCTCGTCG
>JANPJI010000610.1:0-1858 GCA_031425425.1 Rubricoccaceae bacterium | reverse complement strand
TTTCAAAGACTGGTCGCGGCCGACGTCCTCGGCCTGGTCGCGGCCGACCTTCAGCGTCTCGTCGTTGCCGACCTGCTGCGTCCGGTTGGTCCCGACGCGGATGTTCTCGTCGTTGACGATCTTGACGTTGTGGTCCTTCGTGCCGTGCATGTAGATGTTCTCGGACCCCTTCTTGTCATCGAACGTGAGTTCGTTCTTTCCCCACGACCGCAGCACGTTCTGGTGCGCGTTGTTGCTCGTGACGGGCGAGAACTGGGTCGGGTTGTAGATCGTCGAGAGCCCGAGCACGCGGTCCACGTTGCCGTCCACGCACGCGATGACCATCTCGGTGCCCTTGTGGACCGGGAAGTGCTGGCCATAGCCGGGGCCGGTGTACGGCTGGGCGAGGCGGACGGCCTTGCTGGCCTGCGCCGCCCCGGCGTCGCCGATGTCGAACGGCATCCGGACGTGGTACCGGCCCTGGTCGTCGACGGGGGCGTAGTCGCCGCCGGCGCTCTCCACCTTGGCCGTGAGTACGCCGGGGAGCTTGGGCTCGGGCGTGAGCCGCGGCGGGCGATACGCGACGCTGGCCGGGACGCAGACGAACGCGTTGCGGTAGCCCGTCGCGTTGTCGTCGGCGGCCCCACCGGCGGACTGCCCACCCCAGTGGCGGACGTGCGTGAGCAGGTACTGCTTGTTGAGGCTCTCGCGGTAGTGCTCGCCGAGGTCGAAGCGCTGGCCGCTGCGGAAGCGCTGGCAGTCGCCCTCGCCGGTCATCACGAGGCGCGTCGCCTCGATCTCCTGGTTGCGGACCTTGGCGAGCCGGGTGGCGCGGCCCCCGGTGCCCACGTGCGTCCCGTAGTCGGACTCGATGCCCGTCGCCTGCGCGGTGTCGAGCGCGGACTCGCCGTGGATTTCGGTGTCGGGCGTGCGGTAGTTGTAGTCCGTGATCTCGGTCTTGCCGGTGACGAGCTGCTGCCGGGCGACGAACGTCCCGACGAACTCGGCGCTGTCGGCCGAGAGCAGGCCGCCCGCGAGCCGGTATGGCAGCGCCGCGCTGCCGTCGATCGAGGGGGCCGCACTCGCGTCGTCGCTCAGGACGAGCGTCTCCGCCCCGCCGCTGTGTTTGAAGTGGTAGTGGATGCCCTCGTACTCGAGCAGCCGCTGCACGAAGTTCAGGTCGGTCTCCTTGTACTGTGTGCAGTAGTCGCGCGGGTCGTAGGACGCCGAGAGCTGGAACGTGAACTCCACGTCGGCCGCCTTGAGGATCTGGCTGACGATCTCCTCGACGGTGAGGTTCTGAAAGATGCGGCTCTGGAAGGTGAGCCCCAGCCGCCACAGGCGCGGCACGAGCACGGCGCGGTACATGTGCGGGTACTCGATCTGCCCGTGGTGCATGCCGGACTGCTCGAAGTCGATCACGATGCCGCTGACCTCGGCGGGCTCGTCGCCGCGGTACATCGTCAGCGTGGCCGGCTTGTCGATGAGGTCCGCGAAGTCGATCTCGGGGTCTTCCGAGACGAGGTTGGCCTCGAAGCGGTAGACCTGCGAGACGGCTTCGGTGCCCTCGAAGTCGACCACGCGGAAGGCGTCCGGCGCGAGGGCGCTGGCCGAGAACTCGTGGCGGGCGATGCGGTGGTAGAGCATGGGGAGGGGGGTCAGGCGGTCGGCTCCGCGTCGTCCGCCGTGCCGGCGACTTCGGCGTCTGCGTCATGCGCGTCGTCGTCTGCGACCGGCTCCGCGGCTCCGTCGCCGCCGATGTCGGCCGCCTCGGACTGAAGCGGCTCGGCCTGCGGCTCGGCGGCCGGAGCATCGTCCGCCGGGGCGTCATCCGCCAGGGCGTCATCCGCCAGGGCGTAGGTCGCCGCGGTGCTGTCGG
>JANPJI010000609.1:0-7452 GCA_031425425.1 Rubricoccaceae bacterium | reverse complement strand
GTCGTGGAGGTCGCGGCCGATCCGCTCCTGCTGTTCCTCGAGTGCGTCCACCATTCCGCTTTCCATGGCGACGCGTTCCGTGATCTCGGTGCAACTCCCCCATACGCCGACGAGCGCGTCCCGCTCGAACCGGCCGACGGCGTTGATCGACAGGTACTGCCGCTTGCTGGATGCCGAGTGAACGGCCACCTCGTAGTTGTGGAGCCTGTGGCCCGACTCCGCGAGGGCACGGAAGAGCGAGTGGTCGAAAAGGCGGGTTAGGTCCTTTACGGGTGTCCCGAGCATCTCCCCGGACCCGTTCCAGAGCATCTGAGCCATCGCCGGGTTGAGCTCGGCAAGCACGCCATGAGCGACGACCTGCTGGGCTTCCCGAGTCGGCGTGTTGCCCCGCGGAACGGGCGTGTCGAGGTCGATCCTCCAGATCCCCCCGGAGATGGTCTCGACAAACGTCCGGTAGCGATCCGCGCTCTCGATCCGCTCGGTGACGTCTCTAAGAACCGTCTGGACCGCATCCACGACGCCGGGGAAGGGAACGGAGAGGGATTCGACGGTCCGCAGCGACCCGTCGAGGCGAATCAGGGTGTGCTCGAACGGTCGCGGGGAGGGACTGGCGAGCTGGAGCCGCTGCTGCGATTCGATGGTGTCTTCGTCCGAGGCCAGCAGGAATTCGCGGAGGGCCGAGCCTTGCAGGGCCTCCGCGTTCGTGCCGAAGAGGCGGGTAGCGGCCGGGTTTGCGTACGAGATCTGCCCGCCGACCGAAATGACAATGGCGTCCGGATGATGATCCACAAGGCCCCGCCACCGACTCTGGCTCTGGGTCCGTCCTTCCTCGGCCGCGAGCCGGCTGAGGTGCGTCCCGATGATGTCTCCCAGGGCCGGGAGGAGCCGCCACGGGCTGTCCGGCCCGTCGTCCAGAGCATCGTCCTTCTCGACCCCCATGTAGCCCACGAAGCGGTCGTCCTCGGTGAGGAGCGGGAGCGTAAGCGACCCGGTGTGCCCCGTCGGCACCTGCGTCACAGTGCCAGCGGTGCTCTTGTCGGTGCTCGGGAGGTGGCGCGCGCGGGAGTCCGCGATCGGGGACGGGCTGCCAGGGGGCCACACCAGAACCTGGCCTGCAAGCGATGCGGGTAGGGCCGGATGGGCCGCGTCCGTCGGACTGCCCAGAGCGGCCGACGAGATGAACGGCTCCGGCGCGAATGCGAAGTGTGCCGAGCGAGCCCCGAGAGCTTCGCACAGAAGAGCGAGCACCTGGTGGAGATCGGCTCCCCCCCCCGAGACCAGGAGCCGGGACACGTCTGCGAGGACGCGCTCCGCCTCGAACGTAGCCGCCGAAAGGGGTTTGATCTTGGCGTGTGGCATGTACAGAGTCTGGTGGAGCCCGGTCTCCAGGAGTGCGACGTTTGCTGTGAATCATACGGCAACCGCCGTTGCCGATCCGTCCACGCGCTTGGTGACGACCGGTGCGTCCGCCGGCCCCGGTGTCGAGTGCCGCTTCGAAAGGCCGTGCGTCGGTTCCCGGTGCCGAGGGCAACGACGCGGGATCAGGCCGGCCGGCCGCCCGAGGGGCGGGGACGCTGCCCGCGGTACTCCTGGCGTCGTGTGCGAAGGCCCGCGAGGTAGGTCGTCCGCGTGCGAACGGCCTGTCGAAACGCCCACCCGACGGCCAGAGCCAGCAGGAGGGCGAAGATGGGAGTCACTGGCCAGTGGTCGAACACGAACGCCCCGAGGCCTTCCGGCTCGTGTGAGGCGACGCCGGCGAGCCGCGCTGCGGACTGCGCGTCGCGTTCGGCCTGCCGGAGAGTCTCGACCAACTCCTCCGACAGGAGATGGGTGTCGGACGTCGCCCCACCGAGGAGGGTCGCGACGGACGACCAGGGGGTGAGCTCGTCGACCAGAATCATCGCGCCCCCGAGCGCCGCCACCGCGAGGACCGGACCGATGGTGCCGTGGAGCAGCGCCCGGCGGGCGTAGACCCGCTCCCGCTGCACGCGCCGCGCACTCGTCGTGAGGTCGGACCGGATCCCGAGCCGGGGGGATGCTCGGAGGGCGCGGAGCGGAAGGACTGCGAGGACGAGCCCGGAAGCCACGAGTACGGCGAGCGCGACCATCCAGACCATCGGCATTACGGATGCGTGTGGGGAGCCCGAACCACACGGCGGAGGAGGGCCGCCCACTCGGCGCAACACACGTCGCGCTCGTAGTGGGCGAGAAACGCGTCTCGGCCGGCCCGGCCCGCCTCGGCCGTGCGGGCGGGGTCGTCGGCTGCGTTCCGGATGTACTCGGCGAGAGCGGCCCCGCCTTGTCCCGCAGGCAGCACGGCCCCCACGCCGTGGCGCAGGATGACGTCGGCCGGCTCGGACGCGGCTGGGCCGACCATGACCACCGGCCGGGCTGCCGCCATGATCCCGAACAGCTTGCTCGGGACGGCGATGCCCGCCATGTCGTCCCGAAGTGTGAGCAGGTGCAGGTCTCCGAGCGAGAGGGACTCGTCGAGGCGCTCGCGCGGGAAATAGTCCAGGTAGCGGACGTGCGGGAGGTCGGCCGCTGCCGCCTCGATCTCGCGCCGCCGCGGGCCGTTGCCGACGAAGACGAACCGGACGGTCGGATGGTCGCGGAGAAGCCGCATGGCATCGACGACCTCGTCGAAGCGGTGGGCGAGGCCCGCGTTGCCCGAGTACATCACGACGAACGTCCCGTCGAGCCCGAGCTCGTAGCGGAGCGCGTTGTCCTCCGGCGCGACCGGGCGGACCTCGTCGCGGACGCCCCACACCGAGACCGTGTGCACCCGCTCGGCTCGTGCGACTCGCCCGGCGATCCGAGCGTTCATGTACGGACCGAGTGCCACCACCGCGTCGGCACCCCGCGTGCCGCGGTCGTTCAGCCAGTGGAGCGTGCGGGCAGGCCAGCCGCCGGGGCGGAGCATCCCGAGCGCCTCCTCGGCGTCCGGGTGGAGGTCCATGGACCAGATGCCGTACCGCCGCCCTCGGAGCCGACGGGCGACGGCCCCGAGCGTGCTGAGCAGCGGCGGCGTGGTGAGGTAGACGACGAGGTCGTACCGACGCCCCCCGACGACGCGCGCGAGTGCCGACGCGTAGAACGACGCGTAGTCGGTGAGCCGGCCCACAGTCGTCCCGCGTCCGAAAGCGGTTCCTCGGATCCGGGTGATCGTCACGCCGTTGCGGCGCTCCCGGCGCGGCGCGGGCAACGCCCCAGACACGTACCGTCCGCCGCCGGTCAGAACGTGGACGTCGAAGCCGTCGGTGGCGAGGTACTCCGCGAGGTCGGTCAGCTGCTGGCCTGTTGCGGCCACGTCGGGCCAGTAGTGCTGATTGACGAACAGGACGGACGGGCCGGAGGACATGCGTCGGGGGAGGTCGGCCGGGCGTGGCCGTGAGGGCGAAACCAGGATAACTCCCGGCCCCCAGAGTTCGGGGACCGGCGCGCGTGTTGGGGTCGAGTGCATGCCTCGGGCGACGCCGCCCGACTCTGCACGGGGGTGCGAGGCGTCTCGCTTGAACAGTTCCTTCATCGGGGGTACGCGGGTTCCAAGTGGGGGCGTCATGTCGCAATGAGCCTGCCGGGGGTAGGGTCGCGCCACCGACGGCCGACACCCCGACTTCCCCACGCCCGAGGATCATGGTCGTCTCTCCCCAGCCCCGTCGCAGCATCGCGGCCCACGTCGCGGTCGCACTCACGTTCGTGGTCTTCGCAGCAGCGTCTCCGACGGTTGCCGCTCAGACGGCTCCGCCCACGGGTCCCCCGGCATCTCAGACGATCCAGCTGATGCCCGGGCCGAACCTGGTTTCGCTCCACGTGCTCCCTCAGAACGCCAGCCTCGCGGCGCTGTTCGACGGGTTCGTCCCCGACATCCTCGCAGTCATCGACGCGCGCGGGCGGGTCTTCGCCCCGGCATACGGGGCGGGAGTGCTCACGCAGTGGGCGTGGGACGAGTCGTACGTCGTCCACGCCCGCGACACGCTTTCTGTCGTGGTCCACGGCGCGTCGATCCTGGCGTCGGCACCGTTGCGGCTGCGGGCGGGCTGGAACTCCGTGCCGTACCTCGGGGCCGAGGCCGCCCCGGTCGAGGCGGCGCTCGCCTCGCTCGCCCCGCACCTGCGGACGGTCGAGGACGGGGCCGGGCGTGTGTTCCCGCCCGTGAGCGGCCGGCCGACCCTGACGACGCTCGTCCCCGGTTCCGGCTACCGCGTCAACCTCGCGCAGGCGGCCACGCTGACGTTTTCGCCGCCGCCGCCGCCGACCGGGGCCGACACGACGGTCACTACGATGGCCGAGGCGCTCGCGCTCACGGTGGTCGTTCCGGGCCAGACCATCGATGTGCTCGGGTACCACACGGCTGGAGACGGCGGTGGGGGGCTGTTCCGAGTGTCGAACCAGGGCGAGACGCCCGACGGCGGCGTCGTGTTCGTGCCCGACGTCGCCCTCACGGCCCGGACGACCGTGCGGGTCGCCAACAACAACGACTTCTTCGACCTCGGCCTGCCGGCGGGCAGCGTCGTCCCGGCGCGGGACTGGAGCGCGGTCCCCGTCGGAACCGCGACGCCGCACACGATCCGCGCCTGGGTCCACCTCCACGGGCACATCTACGCGTCGAGCACGCGGCTTCTGCCTCCATTCCAGAGTACGGGACGCGTGATCCTCTACAACAACCTCACGCAGCCGCTGGGCTTCAGCGAGGCCGACGTGACGTACCGCGCCTCGACGAGCCCGCTCCGGCTCGTCCGCCAGGGCGTGGCCGGCGTCAGCGACGGCGCGGGCTCGGCGCAGAGCCGCGTCCTCAACGCGCGCTGGTTCGGGGCGCGCCCCGAGCACGAGGCCGCGTCGCCGGCCGACGTCGTCCCGGGATCGGACTTCGACGCTCAGCCGGCGCTCGCGTGGGCGTCGAACCTCGCGGACCGGCTCAACGACCCGGCGCGCGGCGGCGCGGCCGGCACGATCACCGAGATCCACCTGCCGGGCGCGCGCCCCGGCGGGACGGTCTACCGCTACCTCGGGCCGGTCGAACTCGGCGACGGCGTCACGCTCTCCGGCGACGGCGGGACCGAGACCGTCGCCGCGACGACTGCGGTGTCCGGCCCCGGCGTATCCGCGCAGTTCGTGGAAGCGGGCTATGCCGCCGGGACGCCCCACGTGTGGGCGACGTACGAGGCCGGTCCGCAGGCCGGCCAGCCGATGACGTCGTTCTCGCACAGCGGCGACGAGGTGACGTTCACGTACCACCCGACCCGGATTCGCGACGCCCACACGTCGCTGAAGCTCTTCGACGCTCAGATCCACCTCTTCGCCCGCATGGGGGTCCCGCAGACGAACGCGGACTGGCTCCCGCCGGACGTCGACTTCCTGGTCGGCCGTCGGTTCACGTCGTTCACGGCCCGCCACTCGCCCCGCGCCAACGGGCAGATCGACACCGAGACCGGCGGCGGCCTGTACCTCGCCCCGGACGTCCGCTCGGTCGGGTTCCGGGACCTCGTGTTGGACGGCAACTACGACGGCAACCGCGAGATCTGGGAGCAGAGCCTGTTCGGGCTTCCGGGCGGCAACAGCCAGCAGATCCTGGACGACTTCTTCCGCAACACACCGGCGTGGGGCGGCATCTGCATCAGCGGCCACAACGGCAAGCGCGTACCGGCCGGCCAGCGGGTCGAGCTCCGCGGCGTCGCCGTGCTCGGCTTCGGGGCCAACGGCCTGCTCGGGCAGCCCAACAACACGTGGGACGGGGCGAGCGTGCTCGTGGGCAACAGCCTCTGGAACCACACGCTCTACGCCGCCAACGGGACCTTCCGAGACCTGACCTTCACCGGCTTCGCCTGGGGCCATGCCGCGTTCATCTCGAACGAGATCGAGAACATCGTCTACGAGCGGGGGGTGCCGGCTCCGTACCGGCCGGGCGGCCTCAACCTGGTTCGCGGGCAGGACGCGTTCACGTCCGCCGACACGCAGGGGGCGCCGCAGGTCACGCGCAGCGACGGGTCGCACATCCCGACCGGGCTCCGCGCCAACGGGCTCTTCGTCGACGGGCGCTCGTCGGACATGGTCGAGATCTCCAGCGGAGCCGGGCCGGACAACCGGATCGCCGGGGCCGTGATGATCCCGAACCCCGCCGGTCAGAACCTGGGCCTCTTCCACGAGAGCCACAACGGGTACTACCGGGGGCTCTGGGCCGGGAACGCGTTCGAGCGCTTCCTATCCTTCCGCGCTCCCTACGCGGGCGGCAACACCGGCTTCACGCCGCGCGGCCCGTTCCAGGGGCTCGTCGCCCGGACCATGCTCGACGTTCAGCTCGTCGCCGACGCGCCCGGCGGCGGCGGTCTCTACGGGTCGCCTATCTCGGTTCCGGTCTCGTGGTACGCCTTCGCTCGGCCGGCCGCGGCCGGTCCCGCAGCGGGCACCAACCCGTGGAATGAGCAGCTCGTCCAGACCTACCGGCACGTCGACGTGGGCGCGCGGACGTACAGCGCGATCAGCGTCACGAACCGGCTCGCGCGGCTCCCCAACGGGGCCTTCCAGGCGGACCCCGCCGCGCCGTCGTTCGACGTCCGCTCGGCCGGCACCCGACTGTTTCTCGACGACGTCCACGTCCGCAACACGTCGAACAGCGTGCTCGTCGGCCCGGACAACAGCTTCTCCACGGCAGGGATCGAGCGGTACGCCGAGGTCTTCATCCAGGGCTCGTCGTTCAACCTGTTCGACTACGACATGAACGCGTCGGGCCTGCTGCGCCGGTCTGCGTACTTCCGCGACGTCACGTTCCGTGGAGCGTCGGACGACCGCGAGCCGGACCGGCTCTACACGAGCGAGGACGCCGGGACGGTCACGGCGTCGGGCGGGGAGTCGGTCGTCGAGGTTCCGACGGACCTCTTCTACCGCCCCATCGAGGCGTGGACGGAGGGCGGGGAGGCGTTCTCCGGTGGCCGGCTCGCATTCGCCGGGTCCGCGGCGTCGGCCGTCGCGTCGTCCGAGTGGGTCGAGCGCCCGAACACGCGCTTCAGCGGCGACTGGCGCGGACCGATTCTGCGGGTGACCTTCTCGCGCCCGCTCGCAGCCGGCGAGACGCTGGCGTGGGAGGCGGCCGTGCGGCCGTGGCCGGCGGGCGTGACGCTCCCGGCCGAGTAGCGGCAGTGGAGCGGTCTGAGGGCAGCGCACACGCGGCGGCTCGGTAGATTCGCCGCGTCCGTGCAGCCCCCGACCCCGTGCCTCTCGACCTCCTGATCTCTGGCGGAACGCTTCTCGACCCGGCCACCGGCGAGACGACACCGGCCGACGTGCTCGTCCGCGACGGCCGCATCTCCGAGGTCGGCGACCGCCTCGACGCGCCCGACGGTGTCCGCGTGCTGGACGCCACGGGCCGGATGATCTCGCCGGGGTGGATGGACATGCACGTTCATTTCCGCGAACCGGGGCAGGAGCACAAGGAGACCATCGAGACCGGCGCGC
>JANPJI010000608.1:0-4144 GCA_031425425.1 Rubricoccaceae bacterium | reverse complement strand
GCGACGGCCGCGTCGACGGCCGCCGGCGAGGCGTCCTGGGCGGTGGCGGGGAGGGCGGCGAGGACCGATCCGAGGATCAGGAGCGCCGCCCGGAGCACCCGCAGCGGGGTGGGACGGAATGAACAGATAGCGGAAGCCATGGCGGGTTGCATGCGGGTGGCAGGGTTGGGCGGGAAGGGGAAGATGCGTGGTCGTGGGTCCGCGACCGTTGCGCTTTTGGCTCAACCTGTTGTCTCTTCGTCACATGGAGGGCCAAACCTGCCGTCCACAGGGTCTTTTCTCGGTGAGGGACGTCGGGCGGGACGCCACGCGGTGCCCCACCAGCACGGACTACGGGAGCACGACGAAGCTGCCGCCCCACGCGCCGTAGTTCATCGCCTCGATGCCGTTGCGCCGGCCGCCCTGGTAGGACTGCTGCCCGTCGCGCATCTCGATCACGATGCGTCCCCCGCGGGAGGGCGTGATCACGCCCGCGTAGACGGCCGCCCCGCAGACCGCCGAGTCGTCGGTGAACGGCCCGGAGCCCCAGATGGACATCGGCTGGCCGCCGGGCGGGCAGACGTACGCGATTTGCTGGCCGATCTGGCCGCGGTACTCCGAGGCGTTCGTGTTCCAGTCGGCACCGGAGCGCGTCTGGGCCGCCGTGGCGGCGGTCACGGCCTCGGTGGCCATGCGCGTCGCGGCGTCGCAGCCGCCCAGGGTGAGGGTGAGCACGAGGAGGGAGAGCCGTACACGCATGGTGGAACCGAAAGGGGTGGGGAGGATACCGCAGTCCGTTGTGACTGCACGAGTTTCCTGCGTCGCCTCGCGGCGCAGGAGGCAACGGCGGACGGACCGCCGCACTTCCGGACGACGACGAGGCGCCGCGTGAGCACCTCGGTGCCGGCGGCGAGGCGCACCACATCCACACCCGGTGCCAGAGCCGACGTGTCCACCGTCGCCACCTGGCCGCCCGACGGCAGCGCGCCGTCCACCAGCACCGCCACCTCGCGCCCGAGCAGGTCCACCACGCTCAGGCGCGCCGCGCCGGCCGCGGGCAGCGTGAACCACGCCGGGACCGCCAGCGCCTCAGCCGCCTCGGGCGCGAGCGCCGCCACGCGGGCCGTCTGCGGCACGACCGCGAAGGCGTACTCGGACGCCTCGGCGAGGTCCACGCGCGCGCCCGTCTGCGTGTCCGCCAGCACGGCCGCCCAGCCCGTCGGCAGGTTCCCGACGCGGGGCCAGCGGAGCACGAGCTCGGCCCCGGCGCCGACCGACGCGACCGCGAGATCCACCGTGGCCGCCTCCAGCGGGCGGCTCTCGGCGGCCCGCAGTCTCGGGGCGTCCGGCCCGCCGTCGGAGGCGAAGCCAGCCAGGACGTGGGCCGTCGCGAACGGCGCCAGATTGTCTGCGTCGCCCGGGTCTGGCCCGAGGGTGCCCGGCCCGCCGAGGGCTGGGACGTGCACCGGGGCCGCCCCGGTGTCCACCCGATGGGCTCTGGCCGAGCGCCGCCTACCGCACGAGCAGCATCCGGCTCGTGTACACGGCGTCGCCCGCGCGCAGGCGGACCACGTAGACGCCCGCCGGCAGGCCGGCCGCACCGAACGGGACGGCGTGGGTGCCGGCCTCGTGGGTGCCCGACGCCAGCGTGGCCACGCGCTGCCCGAGGCTGTTGAACACCTCGAGCTCGGCGTCGGTCGCCTCGGCGAGCGAGAACCGGACGCTCGTCGTGCCTGCGAACGGGGTCGGGAACGCGCCCGCGAGCGCGGTCTCGAGCGCCGCGCCGCCGCCGTCGGCGATGCCGTCGAGGTACGTCACCGTGACCGTGTTCGAGCACGCGCCGTCCTCGACGTCGCAGATGCGCCAGGTGCCCGAGCCCGACACGTTGCGGCCGAGGTTGTAGCTCACCGCGCCGTCGTCGGCCGTCGACCCGATGGACGCGCCGTCGCGGTACACGGTCACCTGGCCGCCGTCGGAACCGGTCCAGGAGAGGTCGGCGAAGGTCCGCCGGTTCGCGACGCGCGTGGCGACCGAGAGCACGGGCGCCGCCGGGCCGGCCGTGACGGTGACCGTCTGCTGCGTGGAGCCGGTCAGGCCGCCGTTGTCGGTGACGGTGAGCGAGACGGTGTAGGTGCCGGCGGCGGCGTAGGTCCGGCTCGGGTTGGTGGCCGTGGACGTGGCGCCGTCGCCGAAGGCCCACGCGCGCGACGCGACCGATCCGTCGGGGTCCGTGCTGCCGTCGGTGAACTGGCACGTGAGGCCGGTGCAGGCGGCCGAGAAGACCGCCGTCGGCGGCTGGTTGGTGCCCGTCGGCCAGAGGTCGAAGGCCTCGACGTTGTCCGTGTTGGAGGTCGTCGCGCCCTGGCGGGCCGAGTAGCCCAGCCCGCGCCGCGCGAAGGCGGCCTGCAAGAGGGCCGTGTGCGCGCCGCCGTAGAGGTTGGCGTCGGCGGCGAGGATCGCGTCGCGGCTGCTCACGAAGCCGGGGCTGCACGGCTGCAGCTTGAGCCCCTCGGTCACGAGCCGGAGCGCGATCTGGTTGCCGGCCGTCCCGGCACCGTTGTACAGGTCGGCGCTGAAGCCGTGGACGTTCATCACCTCCCAGGTCGCCTCCCAGAGGATCGTCGCCCAGACGAAGCCGATCTGGTGGACGGCCGTCATGGTCCGAGTGTCGCCGTAGGTGTAGTCGTTGACCGAGAACTGGGTCGAGTAGGGCCGCAGGCGGATGCCGCCGCCGTTCGCGCCATAGCCGAAGAGGTAGTTGCCGATCCCGCGGCTCTGCGCGCCCGCGTCGGCGGCGTCCATCGTGAGCATGAGGGCGTAGAAGTCGCTCCAGCCCTCACCCTGCTGCTCGGCGTTGCCGAGGCACGACGTGGTCGAGGGGCCGCCGGTGAGGCGGTTCGAGATGCCGTGGCCGTACTCGTGGACGATCACGCCGTTGTCGAAGTCGCCGTCCACGTCGGGCGTGGGCGTCGTGCCGATGTACATCTGCATCCGCGGGCGCGAGCCGTCGGGCGGGGTCGAGAAGTTGGCGTTGTTGGTGCCGCTGCCGTCCTGCGCCTCGGCCTGCACGTAGTCGTTGCCGGTGCCGCCGCGGCCGTAGTTGCTCGTCTGGAAGTTGCCCGCGGCCTCGGTGAAGCCGTACTGGTAGAGCACGTCGTGGATGACGTTCGACCAGTAGAAGAGGTTCGTGACGGCGGCCGGGCGGTAGGTGCTCGGGGCCTGCGCGAAGTCGAGCGGGAAGTTGAACGTGAGGCCGGCGCCGCCGTCGGGGCTGCCGCCGGTGTCGGGCAGGTTGTCGGCGTTGGTGTCGGTGTAGGCGTGGGCGTTGTTGCCGCGGGTGATGGTGAACTCGGCCCCGGCGGCCCCGTTGGTGTCGTGCCAGCCGAACGGCGACGCGAGGGCGTTGTCCGGGTTGGCGACGGCCGCGCGCGCGCCGTAGTACGGGGCCTCGACCGGCATCGGGAGGACGGTGTACGAGCCGACCATCAGGCCTGCGAACGCGGTCTCGGGCGACGGGGCGAGGGGCGCGAATGACGTGGGCGCGGCGGCCTCGGCGGGACCGAACGTGTCGTGGACGACGAGGTCCTGCTGGGCGAGCACGGTGCCGGTCTCGGCGTCCACGTAGCCCAGCCAGAGGTGCTCGGCGCTCAGCTCGTAGAGCAGCACCTCCCACGCGAGCCGCAGCGCGCCGCCCTCGCCGTCGGGATGCCACACCAGGCGGGCGCGGACGGGCTCGAGCGCGACGCCGCCCTCGGAGAGCGTCGCGGCGCGGTCGGTCCCGCCGGTCTCGGCGAGGGCCGTGAAGAAGCCTGCACCGAGGCCGTTGCGGCGCGCGAGCGCGCTCGCGGCGTCCGCAGCCGTCAGCGTGGGCGCCGGGGCCACCGCCCGTGCGTTGTCCGTCGCGACGGCCCGCTCGGTTCCGGCGGCGTGGAACACGGCCCCGCGGCGGTCCACGGCCAGCGTCATCTCGGTCCCGATCACGTCGAGCCCGGCCGTCTGCTGGCGGAGGTAGATGTGGCTCGTGCCGGTCCCCTCGGTCACGTAGGCGTCGGTGACGCCGAGCGCGGGCGGGGTGCCGCCGCGCGCCGAGGCGGCGAGCGAACCGGCGTGCCGCAGCGCGGCCTCGAGGTGGGCCGCCGGAACGGCGGACTGCGCGAGCGCGGCG
>JANPJI010000607.1:0-2300 GCA_031425425.1 Rubricoccaceae bacterium | reverse complement strand
AACGAGAAGACCAACCTGGAGGTGGTCCATTCCGTGTGTGCCCTCCTCGACGAGCTGGTGCCGGCGGGCGCGCCGCACGCGCGCCTCATCACGTTCGTGACCGACCGGCCCGGCCACGACGCGCGCTACGCCATCGACGCGGCCAAGATCGGCCGCGAGCTCGGGTGGACGCCCGCCGAGACGTTCGAGACCGGCCTCCGCAAGACGGTCCGCTGGTACCTGGACAACGCCGCGTGGACCGCCCGGGTGCTCTCGGGCGCGTACCGGATGGAGCGCCTCGGCGCGGCCTGAGCCGGCCGCGCGTGTGAACCTTCGGCAGGGCCGGGAGCCGCGATTTCCCCCACGCCTACCTTGGCAGGAGCTGTAACACCGCGATCCGGTTTTGCTTCAACAACCGCTGTCTGTCCGCATGAAAGGGATTCTCCTCGCCGGCGGCTCGGGCACGCGCCTGCACCCGGTCACGCGGGCCGTGAGCAAGCAGCTGCTGCCGGTCTACGACAAGCCGATGGTGTACTACCCGCTGAGCACGCTCATGCTGGCCGGCATCCGCGACGTGCTCGTGATCTCGACGCCGCACGACCTGCCCCTGTTCGAGCGGCTCCTCGGCGACGGGAGCCAGTGGGGCATGAGCCTGAGCTACGCCGAGCAGCCCGCGCCCGAGGGGCTGGCGCAGGCGTTCACGATCGGCCGGGCCTTTCTCGCCGGCGGGCCGGCGTGCCTCGTCCTGGGCGACAACCTGTTCTACGGCCATGGCCTGCCGGACCTGCTCCAGCGCGCCGCAGCGCGGACCGAGGGCGCGACCGTCTTCGGCTACCGCGTCGCGGACCCCGAGCGGTACGGCGTCGTCGAGTTCGACGCGGACGGACGGGCCGTGTCCATCGAGGAGAAGCCCGCGCACCCGCGCTCGAACTACGCCGTGACGGGGCTCTACTTCTACGACGCCCGCATCTCGGACGTCGCCGCGGCCGTGCGCCCCTCCGCGCGTGGCGAGCTGGAGATCACGGACGTCAACCGGCAGTACCTCGCCTGGGGCGACCTCACGGTGGAGACGATGGGCCGCGGCTTCGCATGGCTGGACACTGGCACGCACGACTCGCTGCTCCAGGCCGGGACGTTCATCCAGACGCTCGAAGAGCGGACGGGGCTCAAGGTGGCGTGCCCCGTGGAGATCGCCTTCGGCGAGGGCTGGATCTCGGCCGAGGACGTCGCGGCGCTCGCCGAGCCGCTTCGCACGAGTGGCTACGGCCAGTACCTCCTCGGCCTCCTCGGCGCATGACCGACGCTCCCGAGACGGACGCCGCGCCGCGGACGCTCGGCGGGATCGTCGCCGCCGGACGGTCGTCGCGGTTCACGCGCGACGCGCTGACCGTTTTCGCCGGAACGGCCGTCGCGCAGCTGTTCCCCCTCGCCGCGGCACCCGTCCTGACGCGCCTCTACACGCCCGAGCAGTTCGGCGTCTTCGCGCTCTTCTTCAGCGTCGCGTCGCTCGTTTCCGTCTTCGTGACGCTCCGGTACAACGTGGCCGTCGTGCTCCCGGCGGACGACGCCGACGCGGGGGACCTCGTGGGCCTCGGGCTGGGCCTTTCGATTGGTATCGGGGCCGTGCTCGCGCTCGCGGGTGCCCTCGCTGCCGGCCCGTTCGCGATGGCCCTCGGTGCGCCGGCCTTTGCGCCGTACGTGCCGTGGGCGGTCGGCTGCGGCATTCTCCTCGCCGTGTACAGTGTCCACTACGCGTGGCTGAACCGGACGCGGCGCTTCCGCGCGATGGCCGCGAGCCGGGTCGTGCAGACGGGCGGCGTGACGCTCGGGCAACTCGGGCTCGGAGCGCTCGGATTCGGGAGCGTCGGGCTCGTCGGCGGGCTTCTGGCGGGGCAGGTCCTCGGCAACCTCACGCCGGCCGCCGCCGCCGTGCCGGCCCTCCGCGGAGCGACGCGCGAGGGGATGCGCGCGCAGGCCCGCCGCTACCGCCGTTTCCCGCAGTTCTCGCTCCCGGCGGACTTCGTCAACACGGCCACGAACCAGCTCCCGGTCGTCCTGATGACGTCGCTGTTCAGCGGGGGCGTCGTGGGCCTGTACAACCTGACCACTCGGGTCATCGCCGCCCCGGCACAGTTGCTCCAGACGGCAGTCCTCGACGCGTTCCGTGAGCGGGCCGCACGGGACTACGCCGCGACGGGGTCCTGCCGGGCAATCTACCGCAAGACGTTCGTCGCCCTTGCCGACTCGGCGTGGCCCCGGCGGTCGTCCTCTTCGCGGCCGGGCCGGCCGTGTTCGCGTTCGCCTTCGGGCCGGAGTGGCGC
>JANPJI010000606.1:0-1695 GCA_031425425.1 Rubricoccaceae bacterium | reverse complement strand
CGTCCGGTTGCTGCGCCTCGCCCGGTTGCTGTGCCCTCCGTCACGGCGTCCCGACCCGCGGCCCCGCATGCCGCGGTCCCGGCGGCCGGGCTGCGGCCCACCGACGCTGTCTGGGAGTGGTCCCCGACCGCCACGGCCTGGCGCACCGACTGACCCACGGCTCTGCCTCGGTGCGGACGCCGGGGCGCGGACGACGAGGCGCGGACGACGAGGCGCGGACGACGAGGCGCGGACGACGAGGCGCGGACGACGAGCACCACGCAAACACAACATCCCTGTCATCCTGAACTCGATTCAGGATCTGCCTTTCGCTTTTCTGCGCCGCGGCGAGGGAGTACAAAAATGCAGATCCTGAATCGAGTTCAGGATGACATATTCATAGGGGGTGCGCTGGTGCCGGACGTTCCGCCTCAAGCGACGAGGCGCGGGGCGATGAGGTGTGGGCGGTCAGAGCGCGTCCGCGACCTCCTTCGGCAGGCACACGTAGGCCTTCTCCGCGCGCCGCGCGAGCGCCGCCGCCGCCGGCGCGTCCGCCGCCTCGGAGAGCTCGTGGACGCTCCCGTCGCGCTCCAGAATGCACACCGGGTCCGCGCCCGGACGGTACGCCGCGAGGCGCTGCACGCCCGTCGAGACGTACAGCCCGGCGTCGGCGTGCGCCTCGTCTGGCGGCGAGATCCCGGCCGCGACGAGCCACCGCGCCGTCGCGGCGCGCCACTCCGCGACGCGGTCGTCGGTGGGCGACTCGGGGAGGACGACCGTTCGGAACAGGCGGCGGTCCGTGAACCGCTGCGCGAGGTCCGCCAGGACGCGGTCCTCGGCGGCGGTCCACCGCTTCAGGCTGTAGAGGACGTCCGTGTCGTCGAGCGCCGTGAACGCGTCCAGAAGCGCCTCGTGGGGGGGCGAGCCCGGCGCGTCGAGGGCGTCCGCGGTGGCTTCGCCGGTGAGGAAGAAGGCCAGGGCCGGGGCGGTGTGTGCGAGCGCTGGCTCGCTCCCCCACCGCGCGCGCGCGCGCAGGAAGGCGGCCCGCAGGACGTGGTCGGCCGCCACGACGGTCTTGTGGAGGTACACCTGGGCGTACATCAGCCGCCGGCTCAGGAGCACGTTCTCGACGGCGTACGCGCCCTTGGCCTCGATCACGAGGCGCCCCATCGGGCCGGGCGGGTGGACCCGCATCGTCTTGATGACGCGCTCGACGCCGACGACGCCCTCGGCGACGCCCGTGTAAAACGAGTCGCGGCGGAGGTAGTCTAGCCGGTCCATGTCCAGCTGGCTCGCGAGCAGACTGTGGAAGAAGGGCCGGGCGTAGGTCCCGTCGAACATGTCGAGGGCCACGCCGAGCGCCCCGTCGAAGCGCGCGTCGAGGCGCACCATCAGCGCTCGGCTCATCGCCTCGTGGCGGAACGGCCGGCCGTCGCCCGTCACGCCGGGGGGCAGCAGGTCGGCTTCGAGCGTGTGCGAGAACGGCCCGTGGCCGACGTCGTGCAGAAGCGCCGCGGCGAGTGCGCCCTCGACCTCGTCCGTCGCGACGAGCGTGCCCTTCTCGCGGAGCGCGTCGAGCGCGGACTGGAGCAGGGCCATCGCGCCGAGGCCGTGCTCGAACCGCGTGTGGACGGCCCCGGGGAACACGAGGTAGCCCAGCCCGAGCTGCCGGATCCGCCGCAGCCGCTGCACCTCGGGCGTCTCGACGAGATCCAG
>JANPJI010000605.1:0-4186 GCA_031425425.1 Rubricoccaceae bacterium | reverse complement strand
CGCCGAGGCCGCCGCGCGTCTGGTAGCGGAACTCGCTCAGGACGGTCCGCTTGCCGTATCCGTTGGCCGAGACCGTGAGCACGTGCGCCTGCTCGTGCTGTGCGACGACCATGCCGACGACCTGCTCGTCCGCCCCCAGCTTCATCCCGCGCACGCCGCGGCTCTTGCGGCCCATCGAGCGGACGTCCGTCTCGTTGAAGCGGATGGCGCGGCCGCCGGACGAGCCGAGCACGACCTGCGTGTCGCCGTCGGTGAGCCACGCCTCCAGGAGCTCGTCGCCCTCGACGATGTCGATGGCGATGATCCCATCGGCGCGGACGCGCGAGAACGCCTCCAGGGGCGTCTTCTTGACGAGCCCGGCCCGCGTCGCCATCAGGACGTAGTGCGAAGTGAGGAAATCCGCGCTGCGGAAGTCCTCCTTCTTGACGACGAGCACGGCGCGGATCACGTCGTCCTGCGCGATCTGGACGAGGTTGCGGACCGACCTGCCCTTGGCCGTGCGCGAGCCCTCGGGCACCTGGAACACGCGGAGCCAGTAGCACTGGCCGTGGTCCGTGAAGAAGAGCAGGTAGTCGTGAGCCGAGGCCGTGAACAGGTGCGAGACGTAGTCCTCCTCGCGCTGGCCGAGCCCCTTCAGGCCGCGACCGCCGCGGCTCTGCGTGCGGTACTCGTCCGCGGACGTCCGCTTGATGAGGCCCTGGTGCGTGATCGTGACAACGCCGCGCTCGTCCTCGATGAGATCTTCGTCCTCCATGTCGCCGCCGCCGAAGAGGTCGATCTCGGTGCGCCGCGGGTTGGCGTAGCGCTCCTTGACGTCGCGGAGCTCGTCCTGGATGATCCGCATCCGGAGCGGCTCGCTGCCGAGGATCGAGCGGAGGCGCTCGATCTCGCGCAGGATCTCGGCGTACTCCTCGGCGATCTTGCCGCGCTCCAGGCCCGTCAGGCGCGAGAGGCGGAGGGCGAGGATGGCGTCCGCCTGGGCGTCCGACAGCCACGGCTGCGGGACGAAGTCGGCGCGGAGGTCGTCGGCGAGCGCCTCGTCGCGGCGGCCGGTCATCTGGACCGGCGACTGCGGCGGGAGGCCGAGGCGCTGGAGCTGGTCCGCGGTCAGGCGCTGCGGGTAGAGGCCCGCCATGAGGTTGCGCTTGGCCGCCTCGGTGTCCTCGGAGTGCCGGATGATGGCGATGACGGCGTCGAGGTGGTCGAGCGCCAGCACGAGGCCGTCGAGGATGTGGGCGCGCTCCTCCGCTTTGCGGAGCTCGTAGACCGTCCTTCTGACGACGATCTCGTGGCGGTGCTCGACGTAGTACTGGATGAGCTCCTTGAGCCCGAGCGTGCGGGGCCGCCCGCCGACGAGCGCGACCATGTTGACGCCGAACGTCTGCTGGAGCTGGGTGTGCTTGAAGAGCTGGTTCTGCGTCACGGCCGGGACGGCGTCGCGGCGCAGCTCCATCACGATCCGCATGCCGTCGCGGTCGGACTCGTCGCGGAGGTCCGAGATGCCCTCGATCTTCTTGTCGCGCACCGCGTGCGCGATCTTCTCGATGAGCGTGGACTTGTTGACCTGGTACGGGATCTCGGTCACGACGAGCGCCTCGCGCTCCTGGCCCTCGCCGCGGCGCTTGATGACCTCCTCGTGCATCTTGGCCCGCATGAGCACGCGCCCGCGGCCCGTCCGGTACGCCTCGCGGACGCCCGACGCGCCCCAGATGAGGCCGCCCGTCGGGAAGTCCGGCGCGGGGATGTGCTGCATCAGCGCGTCGAGCTCGATGTCGCGGTCGTCGATGTAGGCCACGATGCCGTCGACGAGCTCGCCGAGGTTGTGCGGCGGGATGTTGGTCGCCATGCCGACCGCGATGCCGGACGCCCCGTTAAGGAGCAGGTTCGGCACGGCCGACGGCAGCACGGAGGGCTCTTCGAGCGAGCCGTCGAAGTTGGGCGTGTAGTCGACCGTCTCCTTGTCGAGGTCGCGGAGGATCTCCTCGGCGAGGCGCGTCAGGCGCGCCTCGGTGTAGCGCATCGCGGCCGCCGAGTCGCCGTCGACGGAGCCGAAGTTGCCCTGCCCGTCCACGAGCGGCCCCCGCACGGCGAAGTCCTGCGCCATGCGCACAAGCGCGTCGTACACGGACTGGTCGCCGTGGGGGTGGTACTTGCCGAGCACCTCGCCGACGATGCGGGCGCTCTTCTTGTGCGCGCGCCCCGCGGCGAGGCCGAGCTCCTGCATCCCGTAGAGCACGCGCCGCTGGACGGGCTTGAGGCCGTCGCGGACGTCCGGCAGCGCGCGGCTGACGATCACCGACATCGAGTAGTCGATGTAGGAGGACTTCATCTCCTCCTCGATGTTGATCGGGATGATGCGGCTCGCGCCGTCGTCGGGGAGCCCTGCGGCGCTGTCGGGGATCTCGGCCATGCGGAACTGCGGGGGTTGAGGCAGCCTGAAAGATACCGAATCGGGGAGCCCCACGGCCTGTCACAGCCCTTCACGACCGGCCCCGCATCCGCTCTGCGGAAGCGCCTCCGGCGCGGTCGCGCCGGCGTCTCCGCGGCCTGGACGGACCGCTACAGCCCGAGCACGACGCCGAGGCGCACCTGGCGGGGCTGGCCGTAGAAAAACGGCGCGCCCGCGCTCTGGTTGCCCCCCACATTGACTGGGCCGCCGGTGTACGCTGCGTACCCGAGCTGCGCGCCCGGCGTCACAAGCACCTGCTGACCCGAGAGCGTGTCTGGGAAGCCGTCGGTGTCGGGCTGGCCCGTCGCGCGGTACACGGCGAGCGTGTTGCGGGCGTCGAGCACGTTCTCGGCCCACACGAACGCGGTCAGCGCCGCCGCCCCGAGCGCGAAGCGGCGCTCGACGCGGACGTCCAGCTGGCGCGTCCACGGCAGCCGCGCGCCGTTGACCTCGCCGGTCACGTTCGGCGTGAACGAGTCGAAGACGGCGAACCCCGTGTTCGCCTGGAGCGCCGTGTACGGAAGCCCGCTCTGGGCAGCGAACACCACGCCCACGCTGAGCCCGCCGAACGGCGCGACGCCGCCGAGGCGCGGCCCCGCGCCGGCGGGCACGCGCAGGTCAGCCGCGATGTCGAGTGCGTGACGCGTGTCGCCAGCGGCAGTCTTCAGATCGTCTAGGATGCCGGATTCTCGGTTGACCAGGTTGGACAGCCCGTCGGCGTCTGAACTCCGGGCGACGGCGAGCGTGTAGGCCGCGCGGACGGCTACGCCGCGCGTCCGCGAGAGGGTGAGTGTGAGGTCGAGCCCGGCCTCGTCGCGCCGCCCGGAGTCGGTCACGCCGACATACGCGGGGAACCCGCCGTCGAACCGCCGGACGACGGGGATCCTGCGGTGCTGCCGCGCGAAGACGGCCGCCCCGAGCGTCACCCGCGGCGACACGGCGGCCTCGACGCCGAGCCCGGCCGCGTCTGCCGTCTCGGGCCGGAGTGACGCGCTGCCGGCGACGCTGGTCTGGCTGCTGGCCTCCTCGTAGGCCGTGAACGGGACGTAGAGGGCGGGGTCGGGCCGCCGCGAGACGCGCACGGCGTAGCCGGTCACCGCCACCGCGTCCGTCGCGCGGACGCGGACGCCCAGGCGCGGCTGGAACCGGACCGACGCCTCGGTCCGGGCGAACACCTCAGGACCCGTGTTCGCGGTCACGTCCACCTGCCCCCGCCGGACGTTCAGGATATCCTCGGCCGTCGCCGTGCCGCCCGCAGCGTCGTAGAACTGCCCGTCGCGGTCGCGGTAGCCGACGACCGGCGCCCCGGAGAACCCGCCGAGGAAGTAGACGGCGAAGTCGTCGCCGATGGCCGACGGCGCGGACGGCAGGTCGCCCGCCCGGACCACCGGGTAGAGCGCGTACGCGTCGAAGAGCGTCGTCGCCTGGGCGTCGTAATAGTCCAAGCGCAGGCCGAGGTCGAACGCCGCCGGGCCGACCTCGAACCGGTCGCGGACGTAGCCCGCCGCCGTCAGCGGCTGGAACGGGGCCATGTCGGTGGAGCGCCGCACGCCGTTGGCGTCGGGGAGATAGGCGGCGACGTCCTCGCTCGTGGTCTCGGCGAGCCCGTTGAAGGTGTAGCCGTACGTCGAGGCGAGCCGGTGGAGCGTCTCGAAAGTGAGCTGGTCGTAGCGCGCGACGCCGTTCGGGAACCCCTCGGTGGGCACGCCGCCGTCGGCGTCGGCGGCGTACTGGGCG
>JANPJI010000604.1:0-3438 GCA_031425425.1 Rubricoccaceae bacterium | reverse complement strand
GTCGAGGTGGTCGTAGGGGTCCGGCGGGTTGTAGAACGCTGGCCGCTCCTCCATGCGTCGCGTAGCCGGGTCGTAGCGGAAGCGCCGGTCGCCCACCGTCCACCCGCCGAAGACGAAATCCACCCCCGGCCGGCCGAACTCCCAGACGGGATCGGCGAAGCTCCCGTCGAACGGGGCCACGACCTCTTCGCGGACGCCGCTGTACGTCGTCCGAAACAGCCCCGACCGACCGTCTGTGGTCTCGATCGTGTAGACGGCGTCGCTGGCGTAGGCGACCAGGCCCCCGCCCTGCCAGAAGTCGAACGTGCCCGCCGGGATGACGACCTCGGCCGACGCCCAGTCGGGCCTCTCCGCAGCGGCGGGTGCGCCAGAGGTGCCCGCCGCACGCGACGGTGCCGCCCACGGCACGCGAACCAGCGCGCCCATCCGTGCCCCGGTGAACCGGACGCCGTAGAGCCACGGCCCGCGTGCGAACACGCTGGTCACGCTGTCGGTCGGCACCGTGAGCCGGTGCCACACGACCGGCCCGCCGCTCGCGACCGCCCCGGCGTCGGCGACGGACACGACCTGCCACCGGTTTTCCGTCTCGCGGCGCCAGGCGGCCACGACGACCCCCGAGGCCGGGTCGACGGGGCCAACGAACAGGAGCGACGTGCCGTCTCCGCCGAGGGCGGCCGGGTCTGCGACGACCGCGTCTCCGCCGGTCCGTCCGTCCGTCCCGAGCCGGTGGACGAGGATCGGCAATCCTCCGTAGCGTTCGCCGAACGTCGCGTCGTTGGGGAGGTCGCGGTAGCGCCGGTAGAGGAAGGTCCGTCCGTCGGGCATCCACTCGATCCCGAGCACGTGCGCGGGGAGTTCGTCGAGGGCGCGCCGCGTGGCCGTCTCGAGGAGCCGGACGTGTGGGTGCTCGCTGCCGCCGAGCGCGTAGAACACCGCGACGTGCGCCCCGGTCGGCGACGGCGCGTACCCGGCGATCACCGGCGACGCGGCGTCGATCTCGGTCGGCGCGAGCAGCCGGCGCTCGGTGCCCCCGTCGTCGCGGACGTACAGCGACGGGCCGGTCTCGTCGGGGAGCCGTTTGAGGTAGAACAGCCGACCACCTCGCTCGGTGTAGCCGTAGACCACGTAGGGCCGGCTCTGGCGGGCCGCGGCGAGGCGTCGGAGCACGTGCGCCTGCGCCGGCCGCGCGCCGAGGAACGCCCGCGCCGCGGCGTCCTCCGCTTCGTACCACGCCCGGACGTCGGGCTCGGTGTAGCGTTCGAGCCAGCGGTACGGGTCCGCGACGACGGTCCCGAAGTACGTGCCCGACGAGTCGACGCGCGGCGCGTCGGGCACGCGCTGGCCGGTGGCAGGCTGCGCGACGAGCGTGAGCAGGAGAAGGGCAGCAGTGCGATGCATCACCTGGGCGGGCGGGGGACGCTTCTTCCTGCGACAGTCTCCGCGCGGCGGGGCACAGCGGCGGGGCGGAGCATTGCCACACGCTCTACCGGATCTGGTAGCGCCGCACGTACACGTCCAGATGGTCACCGTTGGGCCCCGTCGCGTCCCACGCGACGAGTGCGTTCCCGGCCAGGTCCATCGCCACCGACGAGACGCGCTGGTACCCGACCGAACCCTCGTTGACGAGCACCGGCAGCCCGACCGGCCCGTCGGGGCCGAGAGTCCGCGCAAACACATCGTTCAGCTGCACGGGATCGGTGCTGCGCTGCGGGCGCGCGCGCTGCCACACCACGACGACCCGACCGCCGGGGTCAATGGCGACCGCCGGCAAGCTCTGCGACACGTCCGCCGCCGGGCTCACCGCCACCGGCCCGCCGACGGGCGCGCCGAACCGGTTGAACCGCTGCGCCGTGATGCCGAGACTATGTTCCGGCAGTGTCCGCGCTGCCGTCAGCCACACGACGACGAACGCACCTGAGGCGTTCATCGCGATTGCCGGTGCCTGCTCATTCAGGAGCGGCGACCGCGCGTGAACCCGAAAGGCCTCCGCGGCGGCCGTGCCGTCCGCGCCGTAGCGCCGGGCCAGCACGTCGGCCTCGCCGGTCGCACCGTAGTCGAACCACGTCACGACGAACGCCCCGCCGGGGGCCATCGCGATGTCAGCGGTCAACTGATTCTGGGCCCGGATGGTCGGCAGGTTAACCCGGGTCGGCCCGCCGAGGGGGACGCCGGTCGCGGAGTAGCGCCGGACGAACACGTCCTCCGTGGCGGTCTCGGGGTCTTTGCTCTGCCAGACGACGGCAAACGCACCTGACGCGCCTATCGAGACGGCCGGCTCGGCCGTAGGACTCGTCGGTGTGGTGCTGACCTCGATCGACGCACCGAGGGCGCGGCCGTCGGCCCCGTACCGGCGCGCGAACACGCGAACCGCAGGCGTGCCGGAGATGGCGGCGTGGACCTCCCACACGACGACCGAGGCCCCGGCAGCGTTCATCGCTACGTCGGGCACCTGCGCGACGATCCCCGGCGCGTCCGGTGCGGCGTCCACGCGGAACTCGCCGCCGTCGGGCCTCCCGGACGCGTCGAAGCGCTGCCCGAAGACGCCCCGATGTGCGCCCACCGTCACGCCGTCCGCCCACACGACGAGCGAGGCGCGGGCGGACTGCGCCGCGGCCGGCTGCCACTGGTCGTCGGACAGTGACGTGTTGATGCGCGCTTCGCCGCTCTCCGGGGGACTGGGAAGCCGGCACGTGGCGCACCCGGCCACGCATCCGACGAGAACGACTGGGACGATGAAGCGCGAACTGGCGAGCAAGGAGCGCATGGCAACTAACCGAATCGTAACCAACAGTTTAGCACGCAGAGTCTACGTCAACCCGCTGGTCCGCCACCACGCGTCAGGTCGGGCTCGCCGCCTCGTCCGCATCGAGGCCTTCTGCGTCGGCCGCTACCTCGGCCGCCCGCGCCCGCTCGGACGTTTCGAGGACGATCTGGAAGACCAGCGGGGCCACGATCGTCGCATCGCTTTCGACGATGAAACGCGGCGTCTCGGCGGCGAGCTTGCCCCAGGTGATCTTCTCGTTCGGGACGGCCCCGGAGTACGACCCGTAGCTCGTCGTCGAGTCCGAGATCTGCGCGAAGTAGGCCCACAGCGGCGTCCGCCGGTCCATGTCCTGCTCCAGCATCGGCACGACGCAGATCGGGAAGTCGCCGGCGATGCCGCCGCCGATCTGGAAGAACCCGATGCCCTTCCCCACGCCCGGCGCCTCGGCGGCGTCCTGCGTGTTCGCCGTGTACCAGTCCGCGAGCCACGTCATGAACTCGATCCCGTGCTTGACGAGCGTCGGGCTCTTGACGTCGCCGAGGAGCACGTGCGAGGCGAAGATGTTGCCCGTCGTCGAGTCCTCCCAGCCCGGCGTCACGATGGGCAGGTTCTTCTCGCACGCGGCAACGAGCCACGAGTCCTTCGGGTCGATCTGGTAGAACTCCTTCAGCCGG
>JANPJI010000603.1:0-2039 GCA_031425425.1 Rubricoccaceae bacterium | reverse complement strand
GCCGCCGACGCGTCGTTCTTCGCCGTCGGGTGCGCGGTCGCGTTCGTGTCCGCCCTCGTCGTGATCCGGTTCCTGATTCGGTTCGTGGCGCAGCACTCGTTCCGCGTGTTCGCGTGGTACCGCATCGCCGTCGGCCTGGCTGTGCTCGGCTGGGTGTACCTGCGGTAGCCGCGTCAGGGCAGGCCCGGCGCGACGAGCAGCACCTGCTCGCGGTCCAGCCGCACTGCCCCCGGCGGGCCACCTTTGACGGGCCGGACGTGCTTGCGCTCGGCGACGCTCACCGGCGCGAGCGCCTGCGTGCGGGCCTCGCTGTAGTGCGCCGCGGCGCGGGCTGCCACCTCGACGGCTTCGGGCGGCACGACGACCGTCCGCGACGGCCGCCGCACGACGACGTGCGCGCCGGGCACGCCGCGCGCGTGCAGCCACAGGTCGTGCGGCCGCGCGAGGCGCGTCGTCAGTTCGGCGTTGCCCTTCGCGTTCTTGCCGACGAGCGCCTCGAACCCGCCCGGCAGGGCGATCCGGCGGAACGGCTCGGCGGCGTCGCCCGCAGCCTCGCGGCCGACGAGGCGCGTCACGGCGGGCTTCTCGCGGGCGAGGTACTCCAGCACCTCCGTTCGCGTCGTGCAGGCGCGGAGGCGGGCGAGGAGGACTGCCGCCGCCTCGGCGTCCCCGGCGACCGTCGCCCAGCGCGACTCGGCCTCGGCGCGTGCGCGGCGCGTCCGCCGCGCGCGCCCGTAGTAGCCCTCGGCGTTGGCGATGGCGGACTTCGCCGGGTCGAGCGGGATCTCGACCGGCACCTCGGTCCCGGAGAGCACGTCGGGCAGCACGATGTGGTCGTGGCCCGTGCCCTGGCCGCCCGCGAGCGCCATCAGGAGGTGGCCGTAGGCCTCGTAGCGGTCCGCCCGGCTGGGCTGCGCCAGTTCGTCGGCCATCGCCGCGGCGCTCCGCTCGCGGCGGGCGGACGCGGCAGCGAGGGCGGCCTCGGCGGGACGGATCGCGGCGAGAAAGCCCCGTGCGCCGAGTGCGCGGCGGGCGTAGACGCGCGCCGCGTCGTCGGCGGCGGCGAACGCCTCGGCGCGGAGGCCGTCCGGGACGGGCTCGGGCGGGACGGGCAGCAGCGCCTCGGGGACGTCGCTCTCGCCGCGCCACAGGACGGTCGGCGCGGGCGCGTCGAGGCGCTCGCGGAGGGCAGCGGCGGACGCCGCGAGGCGGTCGAGGTCCGCCTCGGTGAGGCCGGTGGCCGGGGCGGCGGGGTCGAGGCCCGCGGCGCGGACGGACGCCTCGGCGAGGCGCACGGGCAGGAGCGGGGCTGCGATCCGGAGCGCCTGCCCGACGGTCTTCGCCAGAGCAGGCCAGCGGGCGCGGATCTCGTCGGCCGTGCGCGGGTCGGCGGCGGAGCGTGGCGCGGGGCGCTCCTCGCCCTCCCAGTCGGCCGGGCGCAGGAACGCCTCGCGGACGTAACCCTGTGGCCGGCGGCGCGTCGGCCGGGCGAGCCAGAGGACGTTCGGGCGCGACCCGAACAGGAGCACCGCGAGCGCGTCGCCCGAGTCGAGGTCGAGGTACAGGAACCGGTCGCGGTCCGCCACGCGGACGCCCGCGACGGTGTGGCCGTCGAGGCCGTCGAACACGTCGGCGGTGTTGCGCTTCTGGCGGCCGGTGCCGTCTGTGCGGAAGAGGAGCGGCAGGGCCGGGTCGCAGAGCGCGCGGACGGTCGTCTCGGAGCCGTCCGGGAGGTCGAGCGCGAGGCTCAGCTCGCCGCGGCTCTGCGTCCACGCGCCCACGAAGCGCGCGCCGCGTAGGGCGGCGTCCCAGTCGGCGGCGAGGGCGCGGAGTGTGAACCAAACCTTTCCGCAAGATCGCCGCAGCGTCCGGTCTCACGACTCGCCCCAGAAAACGGCCGGGTATCCGGGAAAGCAGGGGTCGCTGCTGGGTTCTTCAACCCCGTCTCTAATCGTGATGCGAGAGACATACGGACTGCGAGGAACGAGGGGCAATTCGTACCAACCCCAGCAGTCGTCCTCGGCCGACGTCCCTGTAAC
>JANPJI010000602.1:0-6049 GCA_031425425.1 Rubricoccaceae bacterium | reverse complement strand
GAAGGAGATCGCCGTCCCGCCGGAGGCCTCGGCGAGAACCTTGGTGATGGCGGCCGTGAGGGTCGTCTTGCCGTGGTCGACGTGGCCGATGGTGCCGACGTTGACGTGCGGCTTGTTCCGCTGGAAGGTTTCCTTTGCCATGGCTGTGGGTCCGGGAGAGTCTGATGGGGAACGCCTCGCCGCGAGCGCGGCGGGCTGGAGCCTCCTCCGGGACTTGAACCCGGGACCCCCTCCTTACCATGGAGGTGCTCTACCGCTGAGCTAAGGAGGCGGAAACGGACAGGCTGCGGAGCGGGAGACGGGACTCGAACCCGCGACCCCGGACTTGGAAGGACCGTGCTCTACCAACTGAGCTACTCCCGCAGAGAGAAAGAAGACGGGAGGAGTCGAAGACGGGAGGAGAAAAGGAAATGCAGAACTGGGATTTGCCCGCTGCCTATTCCTTTTATTCCTCCCGCCCTCTCCCGTCTCGTCTTTTTCCGTGGGCAGGGAAGGATTTGAACCTCCGTACTCTTACGAGAACAGATTTACAGTCTGTCGCCTTTAACCACTCGGCCACCTGCCCAACTGTCGAAAGAACAACTCGCCGCGGTGCCCAGAGCTGGCGGAGGGACTTGAACCCCCGACCTGCTGATTACAAATCAGCTGCTCTACCAACTGAGCTACGCCAGCGAAGTGACGCCGGAGCGCCTCTGCAGTGCAGAACCGAGAAGCTAACCCTTCGCCCCGGCCTGTGAGCAACCGTGCGCCGGCGCAAGACGCGCGCACGGGGGGTCTTCGCGGTTTCTTACTCCGTCCCCGAGGCCTTGCGAAGCCGCGAGCGGTGCCACCGCCGAAGAAAGACGACCAGCACCGCGGCGACGAGAAGCCCCGTCACGACCCGGCCGTAAGACCGCAACACGTCCACAACGCGCTCCCAGTGAGTGCCGAGTGTGTACCCGCCGCCGACGAGCACGACGTTCCACGCCAGCGCACTCACCGTCGCCCACACAGCGACCGGGACCAGCCGCAACCCGGACGATCCCGCCAGAAGACCGATTACGGCCCGCCCACCGCTCAGGAACCTGTTCGCCGCGACGACGCCGAGACCCCATCGTGCCAGCCACGCCTCTACGGCTCGAACGGGTCCTCGCGGGATCCACCGCATTCGGGTCGGGTCGTGGACGGCCACGCCGAGGCGTCGACCGACGGCGTAGACGCTCAGGAAGCCCAGCACCGAGCCGACGGTCGCGATAACGAACGTCGGGACGAGCCCGACGAGCCCGAGCGCGGCGAACGACCCGGCCACCACCACGACGATGTCGCCGGGGATGGGCGGGACCACGTTCTCGCCCCACGCGACGACGAACAGGACCGTGTAAATGCCTGCCGGCGGGAGCGTGCGCAGCCACGCTGTGAATGCTTCGACGGCCTCGATCATCGTGCGACGCCGCCCGGCGCCGTGTCGATGAGGGCGACGGCGTGGGCGGACGCGCCCTCGCCGGTTCCGACAAACCCCATCCCCTCCCCTGTCGTCGCCTTGACCGAGACGCGGCCCACGTCTATGCCGAGCCCGGCCGCCAGCGTCTCGCGCATCGCCTCGACGAACGGGCGGAGTTTGGGCCGTTGCAGGACGACCGTCGCGTCCACGTTGCCAACGGCAAAGCCGGCCTCGCCGAGGCGCGCGACGACAGTGCGGAGCAGGTCCAGGCTGTCGGCTCCACGCCATTCGTCGTCGGTATCGGGGAAGTGCGAGCCGATGTCGCCGAGAGCGGCAGCGCCCAGAAGAGCGTCGATGATGGCGTGCGTGAGCACGTCGGCATCCGAATGGCCGTCGAGGCCGACGTCGGACGGTACGGCGACGCCGCCGAGCACGAGCGGGCGGCCCGCCACGAGGCGGTGGACGTCGTAGCCGTGGCCGATGCGCATGACGGGGAGCGGAGAACGGGCCGGAGGGAGCCAGCCCTATATCGGGGAACGGGAAGATCGTACCGCGACGGTACCTCCGCCGGCACGTCTTGAAATGGCTCGCCGCGACGCTGATCTACAGCCCGGCGACCCAAGACGGCCAGAGCGCCTCGGCGAGGGCCCAGTCGGTCGGCGTGGTCAGCTTCAGGTTGCGCGCGTCGCCCTCGACGACGTGGACGGGGATTCCGGCAGCGCCGAGCAGGCCCGCCTCGTCGGTCGCCCACTCCTCGCCGGCGACGGCGTACGCCTCGGCGAAGAGGTCGCGGCGCGCGCCCTGTGGCGTCTGCATCGCCCACAGCCCCTCGCGCTCGACGGTCGCCCCGAAGCGGGCCATCCGCGCGGTCCGGAGTGTGTCCGAAACGGCCGTGGCGACGGCTGCGGCACCATGCTCGAAAACGGCCGCGATCGCTCGCGAGATCAGATCTGCCGAGATGAACGGGCGGACGGCGTCGTGGACCAGCACCACCTCGACCTCGACGGGGAGCGCGGCCAGCCCGCGCTCGACCGACGCGTGGCGCGTCGCCCCGCCCGCGACGACCTGCGCCTCAATCCCGAACGAGGCGAGCATCCGGGCCGTCGCAGCGACGGAAGCATCGGGTGCCACGACGACGATCGGACCGACGCCGGGGTGCCGCGCGAACGCCCGGACGGTCTGCACGACAACCGGGGCGTCGTCGAGCAGGCGGAACTGCTTGGGCTCGCCGCCGAGGCGCTGCCCGAACCCGCCCGCCGGGAGGACGCCGCCAACGGTCGCGGGGATGGGAAATGGGGGATGGGGCATACGCAGAAGATCAGACCGCCTTATGACTGCTCATCTCTCATCTCCAGCGCCCTAGACGACCAGCATCGCGTCGCCGAACGAGAACAGGCGGTACTCGTGGCGGACAGCCTCCTCGTATGCGTGTCGCATCAACTCCATTCCCGCGAACGCCGCGACGGCCATGAGGAGCGTCGAGCGCGGCCGGTGGAAGTCGGTCAGCAGGCGGCCCGTGATGTGGAACTCGTGGGGCGGGTAGAAGAACTTGTCCGTCCACCCGCTGGTCGGCTTCAGCCGCCGGTCCGAGGTGAGCGTGGACTCGAGGGCGCGGACGACGGTCGTGCCGCACGCCGTGACCGTGTTGGTGCGGCTCGCGAGGGCGCGGTTGACGCACGCGGCGGTGTCGGGCGGAACGAGGTACCGCTCCGAGTCCATGCGGTGCTTCGAGAGGTCCTCGACCTCGACGGGCTCGAACGACCCGAGGCCGGTGTGAAGCGTGACTGTGGCGACCTCGGCCCCCCGCTCGGCGAGCGCGTGCAGGAGGCCCGGCGTGAAGTGGAGCCCGCCGTCCGGGGCGACGACGGCGCCGCGCTCGCGCGCGAAGAGGCTCTGGTAGCGGATGCGGTCTGCCGGCTCGGCCGGGCGGCGGAGGTACGGGGGGATCGGCGTCTCGCCGATGCGGTCGATGAGCGCGTAGAGCTCGTCCGGCGTGCCGTCGAAGATGAACCGCAGCGTGCGGCCGCGGCTCGTCGTGTTGTCGATGACCTCGGCGGCAAGGCCTTCGGCGAAGTCGATGCGGTTGCCGACGCGGACCTTGCGCGCGGGGTCCACGACGGCGTCCCACAGGCGGTGCTCGGGGTTGAGTTCGCGGAGCAGGAAGCACTCGACGTGCGCGCCGGTCTTCTCCTTCTGCCCGCGCAGGCGCGCCGGGAACACCATCGTGTCGTTGGCCACGAGGACGTCGCCGTCCGCGAAGTACTCCGGGAGGTCGCCGACGTGCCGGTGCTCGACCGTGCCGGCCTCGCGGTCGACGACCATCAGGCGGCCCTCCTCGCGGGGCTCCGCCGGATAGGCTGCGACGAGTTCACGAGGGTACTCGTAGTCGAAGTCGCCGAGCCGCAGGGAGTGGTGTAGAAACGAGGCGGTGGCAACGTGCATGCGGTCGGTTTCCGGGGTCACGGTCGTGAGGCAGCGGGCTCAGAGGGGCGGGCAGGTGCCGCGCGGCGCGAATATAGAGGCGTCTCGGGCGCGTGCAAAGCTTCCATGAAGGACATGAAACGCAGAAATCACACGGCCCGAGCCGGCCGGATCGTGCCGTCGACCTCCCCGAACCCGACGCGGACGCCGCCGCGCTCGGCCGTTCCGCGCAGCACCACGCGGTCGCCGTCTTCGAGAAAGCGCCGTTCCTCGCCGGACGGCAGCGCGAGCGGCTTCGTGCCGCGCCACGTCAGTTCGAGAAATGACCCGTAGCTGTCCTCCGTCTCGCCCGAGATGGTTCCCGAGGCGAGCAGGTCGCCGGGGCGCAGGTTGCACCCGGCGACGGTGTGGTGCGCGATCTGCTGCTCGGCGCTCCAGTACAGGTGCGCCGCGTTCGAGCGCGAGACGACGGCCGGCGCGAGGGCGTCGCGGCGCATGGCGTCGGTTTCCAGGAGCACGTCCAGGGCGATGTCGAGAGCGCGTGGCTCAGTCTGGCGGAGGTACGGCAGCGGCTCGGGATTCCCACCCAGCTGCGCCTCGCCGTCGATGCGGAACGGGGCGAGCGCAGCCGCGGGCACGACCCACGGGCTGATGCTCGTGCAGAAGCTCTTGGCGAGGAACGGCCCCAGCGGGACGTACTCCCACTTCTGGATGTCGCGGGCGGACCAGTCGTTGACGAGGACGTACCCGAACACGTGGTCGCGGGCGTCGCCGATGGCGATGGGCTCGCCGAGGGCATTTCCCGGCCCGACGAACACGCCGAGTTCGAGCTCGATGTCGAGCTGGCGCGTGGGGCCGAAGACGGGCGGGGCCGCCTCGTCGGGCTGCGTTTGCCCGCACGGCCGCACGACGGGCGTGCCCGAGACGACGACGCTGGACGCGCGCCCGTGGTAGCCGACCGGCAGGTGCAGCCAGTTGGGCATGAGCGCGTTGGCCGCTCCGCGGAACATGACGCCGACGTTCGTCGCATGCTGCCGCGACGAGTAGAAGTCGGTGTAGTCGCCGATCTGCGCCGGCAGGTGCATCGTGACGTCGGCGAGCGGGACAAGCGCCTCGGCGCAGAGCGCGGCGTCGTCCCGGAGGCTGCTGTCGCCGTCGCTGGCGAGGAGGCTCTGGAGGCGGGCGCGGACGGCGTCCCACGTGCCCGACCCGGCCGCCATAAAGGCGTTGAGCGCGGGCTGCGCGAACATTCCCGGCGCGACGGGCAGGAACGCCTCGATCGCCGCGAGGTCCACCACGGTCTCGCCGAGGCGGACGCCGCACCGTGCCGCCTCAGACCCGCGCGAAAAAACGCCGTACGGCAGGTTGTTCAGGCCGAAGCCGGAGCCGGGGTCGGCGTCGATGAAGGAAGTCACGGAGAACAGAGCGGGACAGTGGAGTGAATCGAAGTTCCGTCAGCTTTTCAGCTCGGCGGCCTCGTCGAGCCAGCCGAGGGCGCGGAGGTCGTCGCGGGGCTCGTCGAACGAGCACGAGCCGTAGGCGAGGGCGACGCGGGTACGGGCGGCCTCCACCTGCTCGGGGCGGGCCACGAGTCGGTTCCACGCGAGCGTGTCGGCGAGCGCCCACGCCGCGGCGTCTCGGCTGTCCAGGATCTCGGCGAGGTCGCCCGCGTCGAGGGAGTGGACGGCTGCGAGGACGGCCCCGCCGAACACGTTCACGAACCCGTGCGCGTCGGGGCCACCGGCGGTGGCGTGGCGGAGCGGGTGGTGGAGACCGGCCGTCGCCTTGAACGCGACCCCGGCGCGGCGCGCAGTGGTGAGCGCCGCGGCGAGCGCCTCGACGCCCGGCACGCCCTCGCCGCCGCAGCGGAACTTGAGGGCGAACGCCGCCCGGCCGAGGCGCCCGTTGGCGTCGGCGACGGCGTGCGCCGCGGGCTCGGTCGTGCCGGGGTCGGCCAGGAACGGGACCTCGACGGCCAGGCGTGCCGCACCGCCCGAGCCCTCGGCGAGGCGCGGCGCGAGCGCGCCGAGCGCGCCCGCGAGCATGTCGGGGTCCAGGGCCAGCGCGGCTGGCAGGCGCACCTCGAAGGCGTCGCACAGGGCGCGCCCAGCGTGGCGCGCCTCGAACGCGCGCGCCTCGGCGACGAGCGTCTCCACCGACGACAGCCAGGCGACAGACGGCTCGGCGGCGACGCCAGCCGGGGATGGG
>JANPJI010000601.1:0-5105 GCA_031425425.1 Rubricoccaceae bacterium | reverse complement strand
GTCGACGCGATGTCACGCGACCTCTCGGCGATCGCAGCACAGGCACACCCCACGGCGCCGTTCGAGCTGGTGCCACGGCCCGAACGGGCCGTTGTCTCCGGCTGCCCCCGCCGCCCCTGACGGGTTGTACAGGAACGTCCCGTAGGGCATGAACACGACGAGTGTATCAGCGGCAGGGTCGCTGGACGCCGCCCCTTCGCCGTAGAGGAAGTCAACGGCCGCGATGGGATCCGGATCGGTCGGGAGCTCGCGCACGCCCGGCATGGCCTCCCACGTGACTGGCTGGGCGAGCACGACGGGGCCGGTGGCCGCGAGAAGGGCGAGCACGGCCGCGCGGGTGAGGAGCCGTCCCCCCATCCGCGCGGCCGGTGTGCTCAGAGAGCGGTCGGTCATCGGGCGACGGTCAGGCGAGCCGTCTGTACGACCGCGCCGCCCGCCGTGTTCGCCGTCACGCCACCGGTCACCGTCGCCCGGACGACGTACACGCCCGGAGCCAGCGACCGCACGTCGAGGGCTGCCCGGTGCGTCCCGGCCGCGACCACGCCTGCGAACGGTGTCTGGAAGGCAGGGCACCCGGTTGGCCTTGACGGCGTTCCGCCCCTGCCCGACGTTGGGCACAGACCCGTGCCCCGCCCATGACGCCGACCCCGCTCGCCCTCGCTCTGCTCGTGCTCACGGCCGGGCTGGTCGCCCCGGCCGCCTCCGCCCAGTCGCCCGTCGTGGCCGAAGCCGAGGCGACGTTCCAGGACGGCCGCCCCGCCGAGGCCGTCGCCCGCCTGGACACCTACCTCGCGTCCAACGACGACGACGCCGAGGCGCAGTACCTCCTCGCCCGCATCCTCTACGCCGACGGCACGCCGGTGCAGGACACGCGGCGCGCGGCGCGCGCCATCGACCGGGCCGTGGCCCTGGACCCCGACAACCTCGTCTACCTCGTCGCCCAGCTCGAAGGGCAGCGCCTCGAACGCGTCAACATCCTCCTGGACCTGATCCGGGCGCGCCGCCGCTACGTCATCGCTCAGAAGATCCTCGTTCTCGACCCCGACAACGCCTACGCGCACGAGGAACTGGGCACGTGGGCCATCCGCGACTACTACCAGTACCGCAACGCGATCTCGATGCCGGGGCTGTCGTACGCCGCTCCGGACGGCAGCCGCGCCGTGGATGCGGCACCCGAGCGGGCCAACACGGGTGAGGAGGGGACGACGGCGCTGGCAGTCCTCGGGGACATCGACCGGCCCCCGGATCCGTACCAGTTCGACGACCAGGACGCGGCATACGCCGACGACCGGTTCGACGTCGCCTCGCTCCGGGAGCAGAACGTCGGCATCGTGACCTTCGAGGCGCGGGCGAGGCGCGCCTACGACGAGGCGACCGACCACCTCCGTGCCGCCCTCCGCGCCGACCCGCGCCGACGGTCCGTGTACGACCACGTCGTCCGCCTCGCCGCGATCTCGGGCCGGTGGGAGGAGGCCACGCCGGACCTCCGCGAGATGTACGTCCAGTTTCCCGCCGACGCCCGGATGTGGCTCTTCACCGGGCTCGCTGCTCAGCGGACGGGCCAGTATGAGGCCGCCGACGCCGCGTTCCGGGAAGCCCTGCGGACGATGCCGCCGGCCGAGCTCGCGGCCTTCACCGACCTCTCGCTCATCCTCCCGCCGTCGGAAGTCGCGGCCTACCGGAGCGACCCCGACGGTTTCGCACAGCGGTACTGGACCAGCCGCGACCCGCGCTTCCTGAACACGGTCAACGAACGCCGCACCGAGCACTACGCCCGGCTCACCGAGGCCGACCTGCTCTACCGGTCGGACGCCCTCGACCGGGCGGGCTGGACGACCGAGCGCGGCCTCCTGTTCGTCCGCTACGGACCGCCGCGGGCGGACGTGATCATCGACGGGTCGTTCTCGCAGGTCGTCGAAGCCTACGCTGGGCTCGACGAGCTGTTCGGTCTCCGCGACTCGGGCGGCAACCTCGTCGTGCCCCAGAACGCCGGCGCGAGCGACGCCGAGCGGAGCGCCAACCGGTTCAACGTGTGGGACTACGACGACCTCCGGCTCGTCTTCGAGGACCCCAACCGCAACGGCCAGTTCCGGCTCTACTCGCCGCCGGCGTATGCCTACGCCCTGTCCTCGGCCCGTGGGGCGGACCGGATGGACTTCGTCACGCGAGCCAGAGAGGCCGTGCGAGAAACGCCCGAGCGCTACACGTTCGCCTCCCCAGGGCGTCAGGTGGAACTCCCTTACCGCGTGACGGCCTTCAAAGGCGCGCGCACGCTTGCCGACCTCTACATCCATTACGGCGTGCCGCTCGCGCCGGACTCGGCGGCCACGGACGAGGATGTGAGCCTCACGATCCGGACGGGCGCGTTCCTGGTGGGAGCGTCGCGCGACCTCCTGGTCGAGCGCCGACGGACCATCTACGGGCTCCGCGGCGCGCAGATCGTCCCGTTCGCCGACACGCGCCTGTGGACCAGCACCGAGGCGATCACGGCCCCGCCGGGGGCGAACGAGGTGTCGATCGAGTTCGAGACCGCCCTCGGAGGGACGTCGGCCGTGCAGCGCCGCCCCGTCGACGTGCCGGACTTCTCGCAGCCAGGCTTGATCCTCTCGGACGTGATGCTCGCGTACGCCATCGACCCCTCCGGGACGGCCGGGCCGGGCCGGGTCGTCCGCGGGGGCGTCTCGATCCTCCCGGCCCCGTGGGGCGTGTTTGGTGCCGGCCGGCCGGTGTACGTCTACGTCGAGGCGTACGGGCTCGCGCTGCGCGACGGGCGGACGGACTTCGAGGTCGAGGCCGAACTCGTGCCCAGGGACGTCTCGACGGGCGTCCGCCGCCTGAGCCGCCGCCTGCTCGGCCGCCGCCAACAGGGCGTCGCGTCGACGTTCGAGGCCCAGGGCGCGTCGCCGGACGAGGCGCAGGACGTTCAGCTGGACACGGCCGGACAGCCACCGGGTCTGTACACGCTCACGGTCACCGTCCGCGACCGCATCTCCGGGGCCTCGGCGGAGCGCGAGACGGACCTGCTCCTCGAAGGCGAGGGGACGCCATGACCCCGCCCGACCGCGACGCGGGCCTCGTCGCGCTCCGGCCCGAGATCGCATCTGCCGACCCGGAACTGGCGACGACCGACGCCGAGGCGTTCGTCCACCGCACTCTGCGGCCCGTCCTGAAGCTCCAGAACGACGCGCTGCTCGCGCTCGTCGCCGCCCACGTCCGAGGCCTTGTGAAAGGCTTCGCCACCTTCGCCCCCGACGACCGCCGTGCGCGCCTCGACGCACTCCTGCGGTCCGACAGCCGCCTCAAGCGGACGCTTGTCGGCGTCGTCCTGGGCGCGCTCACGGCGGACGAACTGGCGTTCGCGCTCCGCCACGAGGCCGAAGTCCGGCGACGGATCGTGGCCCTCGTTGCCGAGCGGGTCCGCAGCCAGGCGGACGTCGTCGCCGCACTCGCGGGGTGACGCGGCCGACCGTGAGGCCGCTCTACACTTCCGTTCCCGATGCCCTTCGTCTCCGCTGCTGAGGCTGTCTCGCTCATCACCTCGCGCGACCGCGTGTTCGTGCACACGGCCGCCGCGGCGCCCCAGACGCTCGTCGCCGCGATGACGGCCCGGGCGCCGGAGCTCCGGCACGTCGAGGTCTGCCACCTCCACACCGAGGGGCCGGCACCCTACGCGAGCTCCGCGCACCGCGAGAGCTTCCACGTGAGCGTCTTCTTTATCGGCGCCAACCTGCGTGAGGCGGTCGCCAGCGGCGAGGCCGACTACATCCCGGTCTTTCTCAGCGAGGTGCCTGCGCTGTTCAAGCAGAGCATCCTGCCGCTCGACGTGGCCCTCGTCCAGGTGTCGCCGCCCGACCGCCACGGCTTCTGCTCGCTCGGCGTCTCGGTCGACGCCTCGCTGGCGGCCGTCGAGAATGCCCGGCACGTGATCGCGGAGGTCAACCCCCGGATGCCGCGCACGCACGGCCCAGGGCGCGTCCACGTGGACCAGATCAGCCGGATGGTGGCGGTCGACTACGCGCTGCCCGACCACGGCCGGCCGGCGCTGACCGACGTGGAGCGGGCCATCGGCACCCACTGTGCCGGCCTCGTCGAGGACGGCGCGACGCTCCAGATGGGCATCGGCGCGATCCCCGACGCCGTTCTCGGCGCGCTGTCCGGCCACAAGGACCTCGGCGTCCACACGGAGATGTTCTCCGACGGCGTCGTGGACCTCGTCGAGCGCGGCGTGATCACCGGGCGCCACAAGCGGGTCCACCCGGGCGTGCTCGTGAGCAGCTTCCTGCTCGGAACGCGCCGCCTCTACGACTTCGTGGACGACAACCCGCAGGTCGCGATGCTCACGGCGGACTACGTCAACGACACCGCCGTCATCCGCCGCAACCCCCGCGTGACGGCCATCAACAGCGCCATCGAGGTCGACCTCACCGGGCAGGTCGTGGCCGACTCCATCGGGACGCGGCTCTTCTCGGGCGTCGGCGGGCAGATGGACTTTATGCGCGGGGCGTCGCTGTCGGTGGGCGGCAAGCCCATCATCGCGCTGCGCTCGACGACGGGGCGCGGCGAGAGCCGGATCGTGTCGATGCTCCAGCCCGGTGCCGGCGTCGTCACGACGCGCGCGCACGTCCACTACGTCGTCACCGAGCACGGCGTGGCGGCGCTCTATGGCAAGACGCTCCGCCAGCGTGCCCGCGCCCTCATCGAGATCGCCCACCCGGACCACCGCGAGGCGCTCGAACGGGAAGCCTTCGAGCGCTTCCATACGCTACCTGACTGAACCGGCGCCCGGGTGCGCCGCCTCCACGTACGGTGCGCGGGTCGTCTCGCCGCCAAGCGCCCCGAACTCGGCCGCCTTCGCGCACATCCCCCCGGGATTGCCGCCTCGACGTCGACCCCGTGCTCCGTGTCATCGCGAGGCATCTACGTTCTGTCCTGGACGTTCCCAGATGCCAGTCGTCCGGCGTCGTGGTGGAGAAGGCCACTGTTGCATCCCCAGCCCCCACTGCTCATGCACGGCCTCCTGCTCCTCTCGGACGTCGACGACGGCGGGGGCGAAGCCCCGGCCGGCGACAACCGCGGGCTCCCCCACCCGGGCGGCCACCCCCCCG
>JANPJI010000600.1:0-2389 GCA_031425425.1 Rubricoccaceae bacterium | reverse complement strand
GTCAACGCGGCGACCAAGTGGGAGACGGTGCCTCGCCGCGTGGCCGAGCCGTTCGTGCTCCTGCTCGCACCGTTCGCGCCGCACCTCGCCGAGGAGCTCTGGCACGCGCTCGGTCACGACGGCACGCTCGCCTACGCCCCGTGGCCCGAGGCCGACGACCGCTTTCTCGTCTCGGACACGGTCCGTATCGCCGTGCAGGTCAACGGCAAGCTGCGCGGGACGGTCGAGGTGCCCGCCGACGCGGACAAGGACACAGTCCTCACCGCGGCAAAGGCCGAGCCCAACGTCGCCCGCACTCTCGACGGCGCGACGGTCCGCAAGGAGATCGTCGTGCCGGGCCGCCTCGTCAACTTCGTCGTCACGTGACCGGCTCCGAGACCGAGGCGTGGGGAGCGCGCTGCGAGGCGTTTGTCCGCGAGACGATGGCCGCCGACACGGCGCACGACGCGGCGCACGTCCGCCGGGTCGTGGCAAACGCGCGGCGCCTCGCGGTGGGGGAGGGGGCCGACCTCGCGGTCGTGCTCCCGGCTGCGTGGCTCCACGACTGCGTGACCGTCCCCAAAGACAGCCCGGACCGTGCCCGCGCCTCGGGCCTCGCTGCGGCCGCGGCGTCGCGGTGGCTGCGCGCCGAGGGCTTCCCCGAAGCGCTCGCTCCGGCCGTGGCCCACGCCGTCGAGGCCCACAGCTTCTCGGCAGGGATCGCGCCCGCGACGCCCGAGGCGCGCGTCGTGCAGGACGCGGACCGCCTCGACGCGCTCGGGGCCATCGGCCTCGCGCGGATGTTCGCCACGGCGGGCGCGATGGGCGCGGCGCTGATGCACCCCGACGACCCGTTTGCAGAGTCGGGCCGGCCGCTCGACGACCGCGCGTTCTCGCTCGACCACGTCGAGGCGAAGCTGCTGCGTCTGCCGGGCACGATGCAGACGGTGGCGGGGCGCGCCGACGCGGTGCGCCGCGCGGACGTGATCCGGCGGTTCGTCGCGGACCTGCGTGCGGAGGTCGGGGCCTAGGGACGTTCCCCAATGACGGTGCCGCGATGCCCGGCGGCGAACCCGGACGCCGTGCGGCGCGTGTTGAGCGGCCTCTGTGCCAATGCTCATGCCTTTCTCTCTCTGGTTCGTCGTCGCCGGCGCCGTGCTCACGCTGATGGCGATGGCCGCGACGATCGTGGACCGGTTGCCGCTGTCGTCCGCGCAGCTGTACCTGCTCGTCGGCGTCGCGATCGGCCCGCTCGGCATCGGCCTGCTTGTGGTCGACCCGCTTGCCGAGGCGTCGGCGCTGGAGCGGATCACGGAGATCGCCGTCATCCTGTCGCTCTTCGCGGCCGGGCTCAAGCTGCGCACGCCGCTCACGGACGGCCGGTGGAAGCTCCCGATCCGGCTTGCCGTCGTCTCGATGGCGCTCACGGTCGGGCTCGTCGCGGCGCTCGGCGTGGCCGGGCTCGGGCTGAGCCTCGGCGCGGCCGTGCTGCTCGGGGCCATCCTCGCCCCGACGGACCCCGTGCTCGCGGGCGACGTGCAGGTGAAGGAGACCGGCGACGACGACCGCCTCCGGTTCGGGCTGACCGGCGAGGCCGGCCTCAACGACGGCGCCGCATTCCCGTTCGTCATGCTCGGCCTGGGCCTGATGGGCCTCCACGACCTCGGCGAGAACGGCCTGACGTGGCTCGGCGTGGACGTGCTGTGGGCCGTCTCGGGCGGGCTCGCCATCGGGGCCGCGTTCGGGGCGGGCGTCGGATTCCTCGTGCTCTACCTGCGGCGGACCCACAAGGAGGCCGCCGGGACCGACGAGTACCTCGCGCTCGGGCTCGTCGCGCTGAGCTACGGCGTGGCCCTGCTGGCCCACACGTACGCCTTCCTGGCCGTGTTCGCGGCCGGCGTCGCGCTGCGGTTCGTCGAGCGCCGGCACACCGGCCAGACGCCGTCGGCTGATGTGGAGACGCTGGCGAAGGCTGGCGACGAGGAGGCCGGGACACACGCCGCCGCCGCGCCAGCCGTGATGGCGAAGACCGTGCTGACGTTCACCGAGCAACTCGACCGGATCGGGGCCGTCGCCGTCGTCGTGCTGACGGGCGCACTCGTCCACCTCGCCGAGTGGTCGTGGGAGGCGGCCGGGTTCGTCGCTGTGTTTTTTCTCGTCGTCCGCCCGGTCGCCGTGTGGCTCGGGCTCGCCGGGTCGGCCTCGTCCGGCGTCCAGCGCGGGCTGACGGCGTGGTTCGGCGTCCGCGGCATCGGCTCGCTGTACTACCTCTTCTACGCCGTCGTGCACGGCGTCGTGGGGTCGGTGGCCGTGCGTCTGCTGGGGCTCGTGCTGACGGTCGTCGTGGCGAGCGCGGTCGTCCACGGCGTCTCGGTGACGCCGCTGATGGCGTGGTACCAGAAGCGCGCCG
>JANPJI010000599.1:0-5199 GCA_031425425.1 Rubricoccaceae bacterium | reverse complement strand
CGGCTGTGGTTGATCGCCTCGATGGTCTGCGGCATCACCTGGTCGTCGGCGGCGACGACGACGATGACGAGGTCGGTCACCTGCGCGCCGCGGGCACGCATGGCCGTGAACGCCTCGTGGCCCGGCGTGTCCAGGAACGTCATGTCGCGGCCGCCGTCGGTCGTGATCTGGTAGGCTCCGATGTGCTGCGTGATGCCGCCGGCCTCGCCGGCGACGACGTTCGCCTTGCGGATGTAGTCGAGCAGCGACGTCTTGCCGTGGTCAACGTGGCCCATGATGGTCACGATCGGCGCACGCGGCTTGAGCTCGTCCTCGGCGTCGGGCGCGTCGAGGTCGTAGTCGTCCTCAGTCTCGGTCATGAACTCGACCTCGTAGCCGAACTCGTCGGCGAAGAGGACGATCGTGTCGGCGTCGAGGCGCTGGTTGATGGAGACCATCATGCCCATGCCGAAGCCCTTCGAGATGACGTCCGTGACGGGCACGTTCATCGCCTCGGCGAGGTCGCCGGTGGAGATGAACTCCATGACGCGGAGGATCTGCGACGAGTCGAGGTCCGCCTGGTCGCGGGCGGCGCGGTCCGCGGCGCGCTCGTCGCGGCGGGCGCGGCGGCGCTTCTGGCGCGTGCGGCCGGGGCCGCCGGCGGAGCCGATCTTGTTGAGCGTCTCCGAGACGTTGGCGTCGACCTCCGTGCGGTCCACCTCGGCCTTGCGGCCGCCCTTCTTGACCTTGGCACGGCCGCGCCCCTTGGCTTCGCCGTCTTCCGGCGGCGGAGCCGGCGGGCCGTCGGCGACCTCGCCCGGCTTCGGCGGACGCGCGGGACGCGCGGGCGCGGCACCTCCGCTCCGAGCGGCCTCGCGCGGCGGCGTCGCGCCGGTGCCCGCCTCGGGGGCAGACGCCTTGCGCTTGCGCCGGCCCGAGCCGTCGAGGTTCGACAGGTCGATCTTGCCAAGCACGGTCGTGCCCGTGAGCGCGTAGCGATCTGCACGGACGATGCCCGACGCGTCGGCCTCGGGGCCATCGTCGACGATGTCCGCGACCGCCTCCACCGGAGCGACCTCGTCCGGCGCCGTCTCCACTTCAGCGGCCGGCGCAGGGGCTTCCGCGCCGGTCGACTCGGCGACCGGCGTCTCGGCAACCGGCGCTGCAGCAACGGGCTCCGGGGTGGGCGCCTCGGCAACGGGTGCCTCGGCAACGGGCGCCTCGGCAACGGGCTCAGCCGGCTCGGGCGCGGCCGCAACGGGCTCCGGCGCAACGGCGACCGGCTCCGGCACCTCGGCGACGGGCGCGGGGGCAACCGCGACGGGCTCCGGGGCCGGAGCAGCGACCGGAGCAGCAGCCGGCACGTCGGCCTCGTCGGCCGCGATCTGGGCGCGGAGCTCGCGCACGCGGGCCTTCGCCTCGGCGTCATCCGAGTACGTCTCGACGAGCGTGGCGTACATGGCCGGCTCGAGGCGGGCGTTGACGTCGCCGGCGGCCAGCTTGGCGTCGAGTTCGAAGCCGCGCTCGCGGAGCGTGTCCACGATCGTGTCCGCCGCGACGTTGAGTTCGCGGAGGACCTGGAAAAGACGGACGCCGGCGGGCGTGGCCGGGCGCTTGCGCGTGAGCATAGAGAGCGGGTTGGCCGGCGAGCCGGCAAGAGATTTCTAAAGACAGGGGCGACGCCGCCCCTACGCCGAGGGCACCTCGGGGGTCTCGTCTGTCGGTTCAGACGCCGCACCGGCGTCGTCGGTCCCCGATTCCGTCGCAACGTCGGACGAAGAATCGGCCGTGGTATCCGCCTCGGCGTCCGTCGAAGCGTCCGCGTCCGTCGCCTCGGCGGTCGGTGCCACGGCATCCGTGGCCTCGGCGGTCGGGGCGTCGGTAGCCGGGGCGTCGGCGTCCGTCGTGTCGGTGGAGAGGGCGGCGAGCGGCTCGTCGAGCGTGATCACGGGGGCGGGGGCCTCGGTGAACTCGGCCTTCATGAGGAAGACGATCTTCTGGGCCGTCTCCTCGGGGAGTTCGGTCCGGCGGGCGAGCTCGGCCGGCGACAGCTCCAGGACGGCCTTGGCCGTGTCGCAGCCGATGTCCTTGAGCCGCCGGATGATCTCGGCCGGGATGGCGTCCGAGAACTCCTCGATGTCCACGTCCTCCTCGTCGGACTTGATGTTGCGGTATACATCGAGCTCGTAGCCCGTCAGCATCGATGCGAGGCGGATGTTCTGGCCGCCGCGGCCGATGGCCATCGAGACCTCGTCCGCGGGGACCGTCACGCGGGCGCGCGGCGGGTTGAGCTCGGGGTGCAGCGTGACCGCGATCGGGTGGGCCGGCGCGAGCGAGCGCTTGATGTACTCGATCGGGTCCGACGTCCACGGCACGACGTCGATGTTCTCGCCCTGCAGCTCGCGGACGACCGCGTGGATGCGCGATCCCTTGACGCCGACGCACGCCCCGACGGGGTCGATGCGCTCGTCGTGCGAGATGACGGCCATCTTGGCGCGCTCGCCGGGCAGGCGGACGATCTTCTTGATCTCGATGATGCCGTCGTAGATCTCGGGGACCTCGAGTTCGAACAGGCGCTCGATGAACACCGGGGCCGTGCGCGAGATGATGACCTGCGGGGCCGCGCCCATGTCGCGGACGACCTCGCGGACGACGGCCCGGAGCATCGCGCCCTTGTTGTAGCGGTCCTTCGGGATCTGGTCCTGCCGCGGCAGGATGAGCTCGGTCTTGTTGTGGAGCACGAGCACCTCCTTGCGGCGCGTCTGGTACACCTCGCCCACGACGAGCTCGCCTTCGAGCTCCGAGTACTCGCGGAAGATGTTGTCCTTCTCGATGTCGCGGATGCGCTGGCGGAACGTCTGGAGGGCCGTCTGGACCGCGCGGCGGCCGAAGTCCTCGACGCGGATCGTCTCGGCGACCTGGTCCCCGACGACGTAGTCCTCCTCGATCGCGAGCGCGTCCGTCTCCTCGATCTGGAGCACCGGGTCTTCGAGGTCGAAGTCCTCGACGACCTCGCGGACGTGCATGATCTGGTAGTCCCCGTTGTCGGGGTTGAACACGATCTGGAACGCCTCGGCGTCGTCGGCGCCGAAGCGCTTCTTGATCATCGCGCGGAACACGTCCTCGATGATGACCTGGAGCGTGTCGCGGTCGATTTCCTTCTCGCGCGCGATCTCGGCGAACGAGGAGACGAGGACGGTGCTCTGCATGATGTGCGGTCGGATTCGGAGAGAGGGGGCGCTTACCAGGGGAGGGCCACGCGGGCCTCAAGGAGGTCTGCCACGGCGACAACGACGGCGTCGCCAGCCTCGGGCTGGAGCGTGATGGCGTCGGGCGTCGCCTCGGCGAGCGTGCCGGTCGCTTCGGCGTCGCCGGCGGCCGTCGCATAGCGCACGACGAGCGTCCGGCCGACGTGCTGCGGGTACTGCCGGATGTCGGCGAGGGGGCGGTCCGCGCCCGGCGTCGAGACGTCGAGGCGGTAGTGGCCCTTGACGGGGTCCTCGGTGTCGAGCAGGAACGAGAGCCGGCGGCTGAGGCCGGCCAGCTCGTCGATGCCCGCCCCGTCGCCGTCGGCGTAGACCTCGACGACGCGGCTTCCGGGGCGGCCGCGGACGGCCACGCCGACGATGTAGAGGCCGCTGTCCTCGGCGGCCTCGTCGGCCAGCGCGCGGAGGCGGTCTTCGAGCGTCTGGATGCCCGTGGCGCCGAGGCCCGTCGCCGGGCGCGCCTCGTCGGCCCCTGCATCGAGGCGCGGGGCGTCAGCGGAGTCGGTCGGGTGGGCGTCGGACACGGTCGGGGCGAGGCGGCGGAGGGAGACGCAAAACGCCCGTTCGGCGGAACGGGCGTCGATCGGGCGGTGCGCGGGGATTGGACCCGCACGGGACGCCGAAGGACAGTCGGAGGCGGCCAGGCCGCCCCGGCGCGAGCGGGCGCACGCGCCGGTGCCTGCTCCGCAGGCGGGGCTCCGGTCCGGGCAAACCCGGCCGTGGAGCGCTGCAAGGTACGGCCGTGCGCCCTCCGGAATCAAACCCGCCGGCCACCCCGGACCCGCCCCGAGGCCCTGCAGAGCGTGCAAAAACGGCCATTCGGCTGCCCTTCACGCCTTTCTCGTCTGGCCACGGACGCTGCCCCTCTCCTAGCTGGAGAGGGGACGTCGGCGAAACGGTCGCACCCAGCGCGCGATCCGCCTCGTGTCGCGGGGCCTCGATCCGCCCTACCGGGCGATGGTAACGCGGACGCTCCGGACGGCTCCCGCCGCGACGAGGCGCGCGGCGTAGACGCCAGTGGCCAGACGGCTCGTGTCGAACGTGACGCGCTGCGTGCCCGCGCCGAGGTCGCCGTCGAGCCCGACGGCGACCTCGCGGCCGAGTGCGTCCACGAGGGACACGCGCGCCGGCCCCGCTTCGGCGAGGCGCACGGTCACCTCGGCGCGGGTCCGGGCGGGGTTCGGGCCGGCGAGGCCGATCTCGGCGCGCGCCTCGGCGGCGGTGGGCTCCGAGGCGACGGACCCCGTGTTCTCGTAGAGGTAGATCAGGTCGTCGATCTCGTCGATGCCGCTCATGTCGAGGTCGCCGTCGTCGTCGCGGTCGTGGAGCGTCATGCAGGACGCCCGGCCGTCGACGGCGAAGAGGCGGCGCGGGGCGAATGTCCGCCCGCCGCGGTTCTCGAAGAGGGCGTAGTTGCGCGAGCCATAGTTGCTGGACACGACGTCGAGGTCGCCGTCGCCGTCGAGGTCGCCCAGGTCGATGGCGACGAGGAGTTGTCCGGCCGTGAGTTCCACGACGCCCGAGAACCCGCCTGAGCCGTCGCCGAAGGCGACGTTGACGACGCCCGCATACGACCCTGCCACCGCGACGTCCGCGTGGCCGTCGCCGTCGAGGTCGCCCGCGGCGATCATCCACGGCGAGCCGACGAACGAGGCGCGGCCCGTCTGGGTGAACGAGCCCGCGCCGTCGTTGAGCAGCGTCACGACGCCCTGCCCGCCGAAGTCGCCGACGGCGAGGTCGAGGCGGCCGTCCTCGTCGAAGTCTGCCACGGCGAGCGCGTGCGGCTCGACACTCTGGGTCGGGACCGCCACAGGCGCGCCGAATGTGCCGTTCGCTGCGCCCCGCAGGACGGTCACGGTCCGCGCGCCGCGGTTGCCCGTCACGAGGTCGTCGTGCCCGTCGCCGTCGACGTCGAGCGAGACGATGGCGCGGACGGTCTGGCCGGCACGGTATG
>JANPJI010000598.1:0-4265 GCA_031425425.1 Rubricoccaceae bacterium | reverse complement strand
CAGGATCTGCCTTTTCTGGAGATGCCGAGCAAGACAGATCGTGAATCGAGTTCAGGATGACATTAAAGGAGGGAGGCGTGGAACTCTGACGGAGTCCCCATCCCCCATCCCTCACCGCCGGAAGCGTCGCTCGATGTCCTCCTCGGGGATCCGGATGAGCGTCGGGCGGCCCTGCGGGTCCGTGAACGGGTCCTGGCAGGCGAAGAGCTGGTCCACGAGCGCGCGCGCCTCGGGCGACCGGAGGACGTGGCCGGGCCTGATCGCCGAGCGCCGCGCGAGGCTCCGTGCAAGGTTGTCGCGGGCGCCGAGGCGCAGCAGGTCCGCGTTGCGCCGGTACTGCGCAAGAAGGTCGTCGAGGACGGCTCGCTCGTCGCCGAGGACGACGTCGGCGGGGAGGCCGCGCACGAGGACGCTGTTCCCCTTTCCGGGGGCGATGTCGAAGCCGAGCGCGGCGAGGTCGGCCCCGATCTCGTCGAGGAGGGCGCGGTCCGCCGGGGCGAGGTCGACCGTGAACGGGAACAGGAGCTGCTGCCGCGGGGCCATTCCGCTGTCCATCGACGCGAGGGCGCGCTCGTAGAGGATCCGCTCGTGGGCCGCCTGCTGGTCCACGACGAGCAGGCCCGAGCGGACCGGCGAGAGCAGGTAGCGCCCGTGGAGCTGCCACAGCGTCCGCTCCGGGTCGGCGTCGATCTCGCCGAGCGGGGCCTCGTGCGGGGCCGGGCCGAGGCGCGACGGGATCGGGGCGCGCGCCGACCCGCCGCGCGCGGCGGGGAACGGGTCGCCGCTCGTGATGTCGGGCGTCCACGCGGGCCACGGGGCGTCGGCGTGGGCGTCGCGGCGCGGCGGGTTGGCCCCCGAGGGGAGCGACGGCGCGCGGGGCGCGTCGGCCGGGGAGCCGCCGGGCTGCGACGCGTCGAACCCAGGCGCGGCGGCCTCCCGACCGACCGTCGGCTCGGCCGTGCTCCCGTCGCCGTCCGGCGTGCCCGGCCACGTCGGGGGTGCCCAGGACGCCGGCCCGTCCTCCGCGCCGGGCGGTGTGGCGGGGACGGCGACCGGCGTCGCGTCGTCGAACGTCAGCCCGAGGCCGGACTCGGCGAGTCCCTTCTTGACGACGGCCCGGACGAAGCTGTACACGCCGCGGTCGTCGTCGAACAGGACCTCCGTCTTGGTCGGGTGCACGTTCACGTCCACGTGGCGCGGGTCGACGTCCAGGAACAGGGCCGAGAGGGCGTGGTGGCCGGCCGGCAGGAGCGCCCCGAAGGCCTGCGCGACGGCGTGGTCGAGCGCGCGGCTCTTGACGTAGCGGTTGTTGACGAACAGGTACTGGTCGCCGCGGACGCGCCGCGCCGTGCCGGGCTGACCGACGACGCCGCGGACCGAGAGGTAGGTCGTCGCCTCGGCGATGGACACGAGCCGCCCGTCGAGGTCCGTCCCGAGCACGTCGCCGAGCCTCCGCGCGAGCGCGTGGGCTCCGTGCGCCTCCGGGAGCCGGTACACCTCGGTGTCGTCGTGGAAGAGCGTGAAGCCGACGGACGGGTGCGACAGCGCGATGGCCTGGAAGGTCTCGACGAGGTGCTTGAACTCGGTCGCGGCGCTCTTCAGGAAGGCCCGCCGGGCGGGGACGTTGAAGTAGAGCGTCCGCACCGAGAGGCACGTCCCGTCCGGCGCGGCGCACGGCGCGGCCGAGACGAGGTCGCCGCCGTCGACGCGGACGCACGTGGCGGCGGGGTCCTGCCGGCGCTTCGTCTTGAGCTCGACGCGGGCGACGGCCGCGATCGAGGCGAGCGCCTCGCCGCGGAAGCCGAGCGTGCGCAGCCGTTCGAGGTCCTCGAAGGCGCGCAGCTTGCTGGTCGCGTGGCGGCCGAAGGCGGCGACGGCGTCGCGCGGCCCCATCCCGCACCCGTCGTCCGTGACCTGGATGAGATCGCTCCCGGCGCGGCGCAGCACGACGTCCACCTGGCCCGCGCCGGCGTCGAGGGCGTTCTCCATCATCTCCTTGAGCGCGGACGCGGGCCGCTGCACGACCTCGCCGGCGGCGATCTTGGACGCGAGCGTGTCCGGGAGGGCGCGCACGAGGTCGTCGCTGTCCTGGTCGGCCGCCAGGTCGCCCTCTCCCCCATCGGCGGGCCGGCCATCGGCGGGCGGGCCGCCGGGGAGCCTGTCGTCGGGGCGCACGGAGTCGGGGGGCGTCGTCACAGTCGGTCGGTGGAGTGGCAGTCCAACGCAGGAGCAGCGTCCGGCGTTGCGCACCGCGCGCTGTGCTCACGCGCAGGCCCCGCGCCACGTGGGCGGACCCGCCCGACGAGCGCCTCGTTCGCGCCATGGCACCAATCTACCGCCGGCCCTGACCGGAGCCGGAGCCGCCCGCGGGCGTATTCTGAGGCATGTCCGAGCGCCCGCCCCGCGTCGACCCCGCGCCCGAGCCTGCCGGCTCCGCGGACGCATTCGTGCCCGTCTCCGAGGTCGCGCGCCAGTTCGGCGTGCCCGAGGCGCTGCACGGCGAGCCGGGCGGCGACGGCCCCGCCGCGCCGTCCGTCGAGGCGGAGCCCACTGAGACGCTCTCGCGAGGCACAGCCGACGACGAGGCGACCGACACCCGCCGTCCGGCCGCCGGCCCGGAGGGCAGTGCGCCCGCAGCGACGGCGCACGCCTCCGCCGCGCCCGGGCCGGTCCCGACGGTAGCGCTCACAACCGCTCGCGCCGAGACGCCGGACGAGAGCGAGCAGGCCGTCGTGGCCGACCTCGCGCGGTGGCGCCGCAAGCGGACCCAGAGCGTCGAGGTGGACCCGCAGACGGCGATTGCGCAGGAGGCGGGCTACGAGATCATGGAGGTCGGGACGCCCCCGAGCCTCGCCCAGCGCTATTTCACGACGCTCCGCCACGCCGTCGGGCTCGTCTACGGCTCGGCCGTGGCCGTGGCGCGTGACCGCGAGCAGTTCGCGTTCGTCAAGGGCCTGCCGCTTTTCCTGATCAAGCTCGCCGCGTTCTTCGTGCGCCCGCTCGTCCGGAGCGACATCCGGCGGCTGCCGATCCAGGAGCAGCTCCGCAAGCGCCTCGAACTCCTCGGGCCGACCTACATCAAGCTCGGGCAGGTGCTCGCGCTCCGCGAAGACCTCCTGCCGCCGTTCATCACTGAGGAGCTCAAGAATCTGCTGGACCGGCTGCCGGTGATGCCGTTCCCCGAGTACCTGGACCGCGTCGCGAAGGGCCTCGGCCGGCCGGTTGAGGAGATGTTCGAGTGGGTCAACCCGAAGCCACTCGGGAGCGCGTCCATCGGCCAGATCCACCAGGCGCGGACGGTCGAGGGCCAGAACGTCATCCTGAAGGTTGTCAAGCCGCACGTGTACGTCGTGCTGAAGCGCGACGCGCGCCTGCTGGGCTTCTTCGGGCAGTTCCTGCAGATCTTCTTCGCGCGCTACCAGCCCAAAAAGGTGCTCGACGAGTTCGCCGAGTACACGCTCCGCGAGGTGGACCTCCGCCGCGAGGCGGACAATGCCGAGCAGTTCGCGCTCAACTTCGCCGACGAGCCGGACATCGTCTTCCCCAAGATCTACCGCGAGTACTCGTCGCGGCTGGTCATGACGATGGAGCAGTTCGAGGGCATCCGCCCGGACACGCCCGCGTCCCGCAACCTGCCCGAGCCCGTTCGCGAGCGGATCGTGGACCTCGGGGCCAAGAGCATCATCCGGATGCTCTACGCCGACGGCTTCTTCCACGCGGACCTCCACGCGGGCAACTTGTTCGTGCTCGACTCCGAGCCCGACCCCGAAACGGGCGTCACGCGCCCGCGCCTCGGCTTCATCGACCTCGGCATGGTCGGCTACTTCGACGGCGACCTCCGGCGGACGCTTCTGTACTACTACTTCTCGCTCGTCACCGGCGACGCCGAGAACGCGGCGCGCTACCTCGCGTCCGTCTCGCAGGCCGGGCCGAAGGCGGACCCGCGCGGCTTCCAGCGCGCCGTCGCGGAGCTGTGCCGGCGCTTCTACCGCGCCCAGAAGCACGGCGAGGTGTCCGTCGCCGGGCTCATCATGGAGTCGGTCGGCCTCGCGGGCCAGTACCGGATGTACTTCCCGGTCGAGCTCGTGCTGATGACCAAAGCGCTGATCACGTTCGAGGGCGTCGGGCAGACGCTCATGCCGGGCTTCGACGTGGCGCAGGTAAGCCAGAAGCACGTCAACAAGCTCTTCCTGAGCCAGTTCAACCCGCTCGCGCTCATCAAGGAGAGCTTCCGCGGCGCGCCGGAGCTGGTGGACCTCATCGTG
>JANPJI010000597.1:0-7023 GCA_031425425.1 Rubricoccaceae bacterium | reverse complement strand
ACGACGCCGTCGAGCTCGAGGTCGTCGCCCGGAGTGGGCTCTTCGTCATCTCGCCGCTCGCGACCCTGCTGGCCGTGGGGGTGCTGGAGGCGACGGCGGGGCTCGTGCTCCTCGTCGGCTACCGGCCCCGCGAGGCGGCGCTCGCCACGACGGCTGCACTCGTGCTCATCACGGCCGGCGTTGCCGGGACGGCTCCGGAGTTGATCCTCGCGCCGTTGTCCGGGATCGTCAAGAACGGTGCCCTCATCGTGTGCGCGGCCGTCGTGTGGTCCCACTCCCCCCGTCCGGTCCCCACGGCGTCCGCTCCACCGCCATGCCCCGCACCGTCCCCGCGCGCCTCGACGCGCTCGAAACGCACCGTCTGGGCCTGACGCGCCTCGTTGCGTCGCTGCCCGCCGGCGCGGCGCGGCGGCAGCCATCGCCTCGTGCATGGTCGCTGGCGCAGTTGCTGGACCACCTGCACCGCATCGACCGCGGGCTGCACCTCGACGGCCTCGTGGCGAGTCCGGTGGTTTGGGCGACGAGTGGAGCCCGCGGCGCGCTGATCTGCGCCGTGCTGGCCCTTCCGGTCCGCATCCCCGCCCCGCCCGGCGCGGCGTCCGTGATGCCCTCTGCCGATCCGGACCTCGATGCGACGGTTGTTGCGTGGGCGGCGCTTCGCCGCAGATGGGCCGAGTGCCTCGGCGCGATGAGGCCAGAGGACGAGCGCCGGATCGCCTTCCGCCACCCGATCGTCGGGCCGCTGTGCGTGCCCGAGGCGCTCGCGTTCGTGCTCGCCCACCACCGCCACCACGACGCGCAGGTCCGCCGCACGCTCCACGCCCTCGGGCTAGCTTCGGCAACGCCCACACCGTCTCCGTGATCACGCTCGACCGCGACGCCCCGCTCCAGATCGCCGACCAGATCGTCGAGGGCCTGCGGTACGAGATCGGGGCCGGGACGTACCGCCCCGGCGAGCGCCTGCCGAGCACGCGCGCATTCGGCGAGACGCTGGGCGTGTCGTTCCATACCGTCCGCAAGGCGTACCAGACGCTGGCGGCCGAGGGCGCGCTCGTCGTGCGGCAGGGCGGCGGGTACTCGGTCGCCGAGCGGACCGCCCTCACCCGTGCCGAGCGCCTCGAACGGGCCGCGGGCGTCGTCCAGGACGCGCTGCACCGGCTCGTGAGCCTCGGCCTGAGCGAGGACGAGATGGAGTATGCCGTCGAGGAGGGGCTCCAGTTCTACGAGCGCCCCGGCCGCCGGCGGTCGCTCCTGTTCGCCGCCCCGTACCGCGAGCTCGCCGAGAGCGGGGCTGAGCAGGCGTCAGCGGCTCTCCAGGAGCGCGTCGCGCCTACCGTCACGGCGGACCTGACGGCGCGAACGGACGCCGAGGGGATCGTCGCGCCGCTCACGGCGCTCCGCGACGTCCGGCGCGTGCTCCCGGACGCGGAAATGGTCGGGGTCGTCGTCCACTACCCGCAGGCCGTGCTGGAGGCCGTGGCGCGCCTCGGGGCCTCCGAGACGCTCGTGCTCGTCACGCGGCACGCCGACGCCATCGCGCCGCTCCTCGACGAGGTGGGCGCGCGGACCGGCTTCGCGGGCCACGCCGTCGCCTTGACGGTCGAGGCGGACACGAAGCAACTCGCGACGGCGCTCCGGCAGGCGCGGCTCGTGCTCTACACGCCGCAGGCGCGGCGGCGCCTCCGGACCGCCCTCGCCGGGATCGACACGCCGGCGCTCGAACTCGCGCCGAGCCTGTCGCCCGAGTCGCTCGGCCGCATCCGCGAGGCGCTCGCGTCCTGAACGCGGTTCGGGTAGCTGCGGCTCGGGGGGGCTCCGCCGTGCCGGCGGGCGCTTGCACCGGCGCGTGCGCGGGGCGACGTTACGTCTCCTCTCTCCCCCCGCCCGATGCGCATCGTCTCGACCAACGTCTACGAAGGCCCGAACCAGTACGCGCTCTTCCCGGTCATCCGGCACACGATCCAGCTCGGCGTCCTCGAAGACCGCCCGACGGCTACGCTCGACGGGTTCGTCGAGGGCCTTACCGAGGCGCTGCCTGGCATCCGGGAGCACGGCTGCTCGTTCCGCACGCCCGGCGGGTTCATCCGGCGCATGACCGAGGACCAGGGGACGTGGATCGGGCACGTGTGGGAGCACGTCGCGCTCGAAATCCAGGGCATTGCCGGCAACGAGGTCACGTTCGGCAAGACGCGCGGCACGCGCCGCGAGCGCGGCGAGTACGACATGGTGTACCAGTTCCGCCACGCCGAGGTGGGCCTCGCCGCGGGCGACCTCGGGCTGCGCCTGATCCAGAGCCTGCTCCCCCCCGACGTCCGGGAGCAGATCGAGGGCGCGACGGACGCCGAGGCGTTCGACTGGGAGGCCGAGCGCGACGCGTTCATCCGCCTCGCCCAGCGGCACGCCTTCGGCCCGTCCACGCAGTCGCTCGTGGACGCCGCCGAGCGCCGCGGCATCCCGTGGCTGCGCCTCAACGGGCAGTCCCTCGTGCAGCTCGGCCACGGCCGCCACCAGAAGCGGGTCCAGGCGACCGTCACGTCCGAGACGCGCCACATCGCCGTCGAGATCGCCTCCGACAAGGAGGAGACGCGCTCGATCCTCGCCGCGCTCGGGCTTCCCGTGCCCAAGCAGGAGCTGGTCTACTCGGCCGACAGCGCCGTCGAGGCCGCCGAAGAGATCGGCTACCCGGTCGTGACGAAGCCGCTAAACGCCAACCACGGCCGCGGAATCTCGATCCGCCTCACGACGCCCGAGCAGGTCCGCGCCGGGTTCGACATGGCGCGCCAGCACGGGACGAGCCGCGGCGTGCTGGTCGAGAGCTTCGTGACGGGCTTCGACCACCGGATGCTCGTCGTCAACGGCGACCTCGTGGCCGTCGCGAAGCGGGTACCGGGGCACGTCGTCGGCGACGGCCGGAGCACGATCGAGGAGCTGGTCGCGGTCGTCAACAGCGACCCGCGCCGCGGCGTCGGCCACGAGAAGGTGCTCACGCAGATCGCGTTCGACGACCAGGCCGAGCGCCTGATGGCACAGGCCGGCCACGACCGGAGCACCGTGCTCCCGGACGGTGAGACGTTCTTCCTCCGGAGCACGGCCAACCTCTCGACCGGCGGTACGGCCATCGACCTCACCGACATCGTCCACCCGGACAACCGCGAGATGGCCGTCCGCGCCGTCCGCGCGGTCGGCCTCGACGTCGGCGGGGTGGACTTCCTCACGGACGACGTCGCGATGTCGTACAAGGACGCCGGCGGGGCCATCGTCGAGGTCAACGCCGCGCCGGGCTTCCGCATGCACGTCGCCCCGAGCGAGGGCACGCCGCGCGACGTGGCCGCGCCGGTGATGGACATGCTGTTCCCCCGCGGCGCTCCGTCGCGGATCCCGATTGTGGCCGTCACGGGCACCAACGGCAAGACGACGACGACGCGCATGGTCGCGCACATCCTCCAGATGGCCGGTCACGTGCCCGGAATGACGACCACGGACGGCGTGTTCATCGACGGCCGCCTGTCGGTCCGCGGTGACATGACCGGCCCGTCGGGCGCTCGGATGGTCCTCCGGGACCCGTTCGTGGACACGGCCGTGCTGGAGGTCGCGCGCGGCGGGCTCGTCCGCGCCGGGCTCGGCTTCTCGCGGTGCGACGTCGCGGCCTGCCTCAACGTCACGTCGGACCACCTCGGCCTCGGGCGGATCGACACCCTCGACCAGCTCGCAGCCATCAAGCGGGTCCCGATCGAGGTCGCCCGCGAGGCCGTCGTTCTGAACGCCGACGACCCGCGCGTGCTCGCGATGGCCGAGCACAGCCGCGCCAAAAAGATCGTCTACGTGACGATGGACGCGGACCACCCGCTCGTGCGCGAGCACGTCCGCGAGGGCGGCCGGGCGGTCGTGCTGGAGCGCGGCATGGGCGGCGAGATGATCACGCTGTTCGACGCCGGCCGCCACCTGCCGCTCCTCTGGACGCACCTCATCCCGGCGACGCTCGAAGGCAAGGCGATCCACAACGTCCAGAACGCCATGTTCGCCGCCGCAATCGCGCACGCGCTCGGCGAGGGGCCGATGGGTGCCGGCGGCGGCACCGGGATCACGCTGGACCAGATCCGCCACGGCCTGCGCACCTTCACGACGAGCTTCTACGAGGCCCCCGGCCGCCTCAACGTCTACGACGAGCACCCGTTCAAGGTCATCCTGGACTACGCCCACAACCCGGCCGCCGTCGAGGCGATGGGCCGCCTCGTGGACCGGCTCGACGTCAAGGGCACGCGGCGGCTCGTGCTCTCCGCCCCCGGCGACCGTCGCGACGAAGACGTGGAGGCCGTCGCCGTCGCTGCGGCCCCCCACTTCGACGCGTTCATCTGCAAGCAGGACGACCGCCGCCGCGGGCGGACCATGGGCGAGGTCCCGACGCTCCTGCGCGACACGATCATCGGAACCGGCATCGCGGCCGACGCCGTCGAGATCGTGCCGGACGAGCAGGAGGCCGTCGCGCGGGCGCTCGAGCTCTCGCGCCCGGGCGATCTCCTCGTCGTCTTCGGGGACCAGATCACGCGGTGCTGGAAGCAGATCGTGCAGTTCCAGAGCCCGCACCGCGAGGCCGAGGTCGAGGCCGGCCCGCCGGCTCTGCTCCCCGAGGGCGAGGCGTTCACGCTCCGCTCGTCGCAGCGGATCGTGCGCGACGAGCGCGGCGTCCACCTCATCACCCCGCACGACGAGGAGGCCGACTAGGGCTGGGGACTCTCTGGCAATGCGGTCCGGGGCGAGCTTCCGCCCCTGACCTTCCCGTGTCGACCTCACCCATGCCTGACTTCCTCTCCGCCGCCGGCACCGCGTTCGACTCCCTTGTCCGCTGGCGGCGGCACCTGCACCGGCACCCGGAGCTGTCGTTCCAGGAGCACGAGACGGCCGCGTTCGTGGCCGCGACGCTCCGCGAGATCGGGCTGGAGCCCATCGAGGGCGTTGGCGGGACGGGCGTGGTGGCGCACATCGTCGGGGCGCGCCCGGGCCCCGTCGTGGCGCTCCGAGCGGACATGGACGCGCTTCCGATCCTGGAGGACACCGGGCTCGACTTCGCGAGCGAGCGCCCCGGCGTGATGCACGCGTGCGGCCACGACGTCCACACGGCATGCCTGCTCGGAGCGGCCCGGCTGCTCCACGAGGCACGCGGCGGGTTGTCGGGGACCGTCCGGCTCGTGTTCCAGCCCGGCGAGGAGACGATCCCCGGCGGGGCGACCGCGATGATCGAGGCCGGCGTGCTCGGGGAGATGGCCGGAGTCGCGGCTCCGAGCCGCCTGTTCGGTCAGCACGTCGTGCCACAGCTCGCGGCGGGCGTTCTCGGCGTGCGGTCCGGCCCGTTCATGGCCTCCGCGGACGAACTCTACCTCACTATCCGCGGCGCGGGCGGGCACGCGGCGGACCCCGCAGCGCTCGTCGACGTCGTCCTCGTCCAGGCGCACGTCCTGGTGGCGTTGCAGAGCGTGGTCTCGCGCAACTGCCCGCCGGGCGTGCCGTCGATCCTCTCGTTCGGGCGCGTCGAGGCGCTCGGAGCGACGAATGTGGTCCCGGACGAGGCGCGCCTCGTAGGCACCTTCCGCTCGATGGACGAGACCTGGCGCGCGCGCGCGCACAGCCTCATCCGGCGCGTTGCGGAGCAAACGGCCGCCGCGTTCGGCGCGACGTGCGAGGTCGAGGTCCGCATCGGCTACCCGGCGCTCGTCAACGACCCCGAGGCGACGGCTTTCGCGCGCGAGACGGCCGTCGGGCTCGTCGGCGGCGACCGTGTGGTCGATCTGCCGATGTGGTACGCGAGCGAAGACTTTGCCTTCTACGCGCAGCGCATCCCGGCCACCTTCTCCGTGGTCGGCGTCGGCGTTCCAGGCCAGGCACCCGGACCAGGGCTCCACACGCCGCGGTTCATGGTGGATGAGGCGGCGCTCACCGTCGGGGCTGCCTTCCTCGCAGCGCTGGCGTGGCACCACGGCGAGGCCGGCTGACGCACATCACGGCATCGGAACGGCTGCGCGCAGAGCCCAAAATCTAAATGTGGCAATCCGTTCTGCCGATGGTGTACACCCCGACAGCCACGACGCCGGGCCAGCCCCGACCCATGCGACCGCCCTCTGCGACCGTCGACCCCCACTCGCCTGGCCCTCGGGTCGAGATTCTGGAGCCCCTGCGGGGCCTCGCGGCGCTCGCCGTGGCGTGGTTCCACTTCTCCAACGGGGGCAATCTGGTCGACGCCGGTACGTGGCTCCAGACGACCGGCTCCGGCGGGTGGCGAGGCGTCGAGGTCTTCTTCGTGATCTCCGGCTTCATCCTCCCGTTTTCGATGCACCGGGGTGGGTTTCGCCTCGCGACCGACGCTGGCCGGTTCATCGCCAAGCGCGTCATCCGGCTGGACCCGCCGTACGTCGTCGCCATCGTCGTGACGCTCCTCCTCTGGGTCGCGTCGTCGCTCGCGCCCGGCTTCCAGGGCACGATGCCGACGGTCACGCTGCCGCAGCTGCTGGCCCACCTCGGCTACCTCAACGCGTTCCTGGGCTACGAGTGGCTGAACCCTGTTTTCTGGACACTCGCCGTGGAGTTCCAGTTCTACCTCCTCGTCGCGCTCCTGTACCCGCTTCTGGCGCACGCACGCCCGGCCGTCCGCGTCGCGACGCTCGCCGCGTTCGCCGCCTCGGCGTTCCTCCCGACCGGAGACACGGTCGTTTTCCACTACGCGCCCCTGTTCGCACTCGGTGCGGCGACGTTCCACCTCCGCTCCGGGCACGTTCCGACGTGGCCCTACCTCGCGCTCGTCGCAGGGCTGGCAGCCACCACAGGGTTTCTGTTCGACCCCATCATTGCCGCGCTCGGGGCGGCGACGGCCCTCGCGATTGGGTATGTCCGTGTGCCGCGACTGCCCGTGCTGGGCTGGCTCGGGACCATCTCATACTCGTTCTACCTGCTCCACGTGCCCATCGGCGGGCGCGTCGTCAACCTCGGTGCGAGGTTCGCTGACTCGGTTCCGGAGCAGCTCGCTGTGCTGTT
>JANPJI010000596.1:0-1630 GCA_031425425.1 Rubricoccaceae bacterium | reverse complement strand
AGCTGCTGTGTGCCGTGCCGCGACGTCCCGTGGGCGACCTCGTGCGCCATCGCGCCGGCCAGCTCGGACGCGCTGTTCGACTGCGCGATGAGGCCGGTGTGGACGTACACGAGCCCGCCGGGCACGTTGAACGCGTTGATGCTCGCATCGCGGACGACGTAGAACCGCCACGGGAGCTGCGACGCGTTCGTCCCGCGGACGATCCGCTGTCCAAGATCGTTGACGTACCTGTTCAGCGTGGCGTCGCTCGTGAGCGGGAGCTGCGTCCGCAGCTGGGCCTCGAGCTGCTGCCCGAGTTGCCACTCCTGCTCGACGGAATAGTAGTTCGCGCCGCCCAGGGTGGCGCATCCGGCGAACGTGAACAGCGACAGGGCCAGCGCGAGGCGCGTGTGACGGAAAACGGACATGGCGGGAGAGGCGAGAGAGCGGACGGGCCGTGCAAACGCCGCGCCAGCCCGCTCCCGTTCCGCGCCGGCCGGATGCCGCTCAGTCGAGCGCCGTCACGCCCCACGCCTCGGCGATGTGCCGCAGCAGCGTCTGCTCCATCCGCACGACGACCCCGTCGGCCTCGGCGACGCCGACGAGGATCGAGAACACGTCCGCCCGCTGCTCCGGTCCGAGCGCCTCGCCGATGGACCGCACGAGCGCCTCGAACTCGGGCACGGTCAAGCGGCCGTAGCGCGCCACGGCCGCCTCTACGTGCTGCGACAGGGCCGCGATCCCCACCTCGTGCCCGGTGAGAGAGACCGCCGACGCGCTCAGACGCTCTACGACGGCCCGCGACTCGCGCGGGTTCAGGCTCGCGTCCATGCCGTGCGCGAGCGCGAGGGCGACGACGGTGACGTCGGCGAGGAGCGTTTCGGGAGAGGAGACAGACATCGGCGGCGTGGAAAGACGCTCCGACGCCTGAGCCGCACCGCCGGGTCCCGCGGCGCGGTCCGCGGCGCGGCCGTCGAGGACCTCCTCGGATCCTCACCCCTCCTGTACGGCCTCGGCCTTCATGCGGGCCACCATCGCTGCGAGCCCGTTGGCCCGCGACGGCGAGAGGTGTTCGGCCAGCCCGGTCTCTTGCAGGAAAGCGAGGTCGGCCGTCGCCACGGCTGCGGACGGCTGCCCGTTCAGCACGCGGACGAGGAGCGCGACGAGCCCGCGCGTGATCAGCGCGTCCGAGTCGGCCTGGTAGAAGACGCGACCGCCGTCGCGCGTCGCGTGGAGCCACACCTGCGACTGGCACCCGCGGACCCGGTTGGCCTCTGTCTTGAGCGCGTCGCTCATCGGCGGGAGGGCCCGCGCGCCCTCGATGAGGTGCGCGTAGCGGTCCATCCAGTCGTCGAGCAGGGCGAACTCGGCGGCGACCTCGGCCCCGCGCGCGGCGATGGGGTCCGTCATCCAAACATCCGGCGGACCTGCCCGAGCCCGTCCACGAGGGCGTCGACCTCGTCGCGCGTCGAGTAGAGCGCGAACGAGGCCCGGACCGTCCCGGACACGCCGAGCCGCTCCATGACCGGCTGCGCGCAGTGCTGGCCGGTCCGGACAGCGATCCCGAGCCGGTCGAGGACCGTCCCGGCGTCGTACGGGTGGACCCCATCGAGGAGGAACGAGACGGCCCCGGCCCGGCGGCGCGGCGTCC
>JANPJI010000595.1:0-1707 GCA_031425425.1 Rubricoccaceae bacterium | reverse complement strand
GCGGTGCCGCCAGGCCCCGTGTCTGGCGGGCGGATCGAGGCGCGGCGGGGCCGTGGCGTGGGAACTGGGCACCGCGTGGGTGCCGGGCTGGGACACAGCGTGAGCGCAGGGGCACAGATTGCTGTGCCCCTGCGCCCACCTCCCGTTCGTTCGTCGCAAACCGCCCTCGTACGGTTTCGTGCCGCGCGGTCCCTCCGCATCGGGTTCCATCGTCGGCTGCCCGCCGTGTCCAGGCCCCGCTCAGTTCAGGTTGAACTCGCGGACGGGCGGGCGCGCCGGGACGAGGCCGGCGCGCTGGATCGCCTCCTGCCCCTGCGTCCCGAGCACGAACGTCGCGAAGCCCGCTCCGAGGCCACCGCGCGCGGCGCGGCTGACGAGCACGACCGGCTGACGCAGCGGGTACTCGTCCAGATACACCGCACGTGGGCTGGGCTGGACGGCACGGCCGGCCGAGTCAACGAGAGCCACGGCGCGGACGCGTCCTGTCGTGTCGGCCCGGAGCGTGAGCGCCGAGACGAGCCCGATGGCGTCGGGGCGTGCCGCGACGCGCGTGAGGACGTCGGCCTCGGTCGCGGCGCGGATGGCGGACTGCGGGAGCGCGCCCTCGGGCAGCAGTCGCCGCGCGGCGAACTCGACCGTCCCCGCGTTGCGGTCCGTCAGCACGAGGCGCGCCTGCCCCGGTGCCCCGGCCGCCACGGTCGCCCACGGCACCGGCCGGCCGCCGAGCAGCGTCCGCAGCGCCTCGACGGGCACCTGGCGCACGGGGCTCGCCGCCGGCACGACGGCCAGGACAGCCCCTTCGCCGATGAGCGTCTGCCCGACGGTGATCTCGTACTCCTCGGCGAGGCCCGTCTCCTCCGCGTTCATCGCGCGGTCCACGATGGCGGACTCGAGGTCGCCGCGGAGGACGCCGATGACGGCTGCCCGCGCCGTGCTCTCGACCACCTCGATGGTCGTCAGCGGGTAGAGCTTGTGGAAGTCGGCCGCCTGTCGACGGACGATCGCCGCCAGTTCGGGGGTCGTCCCGAGACGCATCGTCCCGGTGAACCCGGCCCCGCCGAGCGGGCGGCCCGACGCCTCGCTGTCGGGGGCGTCCGCACCGGGCGTCTCGGAACAGCCGGCTCCGGCGAGGGCGAGGCACAGGACGGCGAGGGCGGCGGTACGCATACGAAGGCAGGGCGGTGTCACGGGCGGTCGGCTCCGCGGCCGCGGCTGAACCCGACGACGCCGCGGTAGAGGCCCATCAGGACGAGGATCACGCCGACGGTGACGCGGAGCGTCGGCTCGGGCGTGACGTCGCCCAGGACGCCGAACGCGACCAGCAGACCGCAGACGACGAGGAGCACGGCGACCACGAGGGTCAGGAGGCGGAGCGGCGACATCGGCACGGGAAAGACGGAGGCTCGCAAACGCGCGGCGGCGGGTGAACCCGAACCTCGGCGGGGGAGTTGCCCCCGCTCCGTTTCGACCCGACGCCGCGGACCGATGCCTCCGGGGTCAGCGGAGGCGGAACGTCACCGGGAGCGAGAAGCGGACGCGGACGGCCTGCCCGTTCTGGCGACCCGGGGTGAAGCGCGCCTCGCGGACGGCCTGCGTCGCCGCGGCGTCGAGGCCGGGGCTCACCGACCGCGCGACGACGATCTGCGACGGGACGCCGGTCTCGTCCACGACGAACTGGATGATGACGCGGCCCTCCAGTCGGGCGTC
>JANPJI010000594.1:0-2460 GCA_031425425.1 Rubricoccaceae bacterium | reverse complement strand
GCGTTCTCGACCTCGGCCGCGGCGCGGCTGTTCTCGGCCTGGAGCATGGCCGTCTCGGCGCGCTGGCGCTCGGCCTCGGCCTCGGCCGTCTCGGCGCGGAGCTCCGCCTCGCGGCGCTCCGCGCGCTCGCGCTCCTGCTTCAGGAGGCGGCTCTTCTGCCAGCGCACGCCGCGGACGAGCCCGACGGCGGCCAGCCCGCCGAAGGCGAGCAGGGCCCACCACGTCCGCCACCACGGCGGCCGCACGACGACGCGCAGCGCGGCCCCCTGCGGGCTCCACACGCCGTCGGCGTTGGCGGCCTGCACGCGGAACGTGTAGCGGCCGGGGCTGAGGCTGGTGTAGGTCGCCTGGCGGAGCTGCCCGCCGTCGCGCCACACGTCGTCGAAGCCGTCCAGCCGGAAGCGGTAGGTGTTGCGGGCCGGATCCGAGAAGTGGAGCCCCGCGAAGCGGAAGGTGACGTACTCGTCGTCGTAGGCGAGGCGGAGTTGGCGGGCGACCGGCGCGGCGTCCGCGAGCGCGCTCTCCGCTCCGGGCACGACGGGCGTGCCGAGCACGTCGACGCCAGTGATCGCCACCTGGGGCGGGTTCGGGTTCTTGGTCGTGAGCTGGAGGGGGTAGAACGCGAGCAGCCCGCTCGTCCCGCCGACGTACAGCCGGCCGTCGGCCCCGCGCGCCGCGGCGGTCCCGAGCGTCCGCTCCGCCCCGCTCCCCTCGCCGAGCCGGTTCGAGAAGACCTCCGTGACGGGCTCGAACTGGCTCAGCCCGCCACTCGTGCTCAACCAGAGGTTGGCGGACTCGTCCTCGGTGATGGCGAAGACGGCGTTGCCGGGCAGGTCGGTCGTGGCGTCGGTGTAGCGCCGGACCTCCCCCGAGGCGTCGAGGTGGACCAGTCCGTCCCGGCCGCCGGCCCACAGCCCGCCGTCGCGGCTGGCGTGGAGCGAATACAGCTCGTCCGGGACGAGGTCGTTGCCGGGGCCGGCGCACGTGAACGAACCGCTGCCGCCGGGGCGGTCCAGCCGGCAGAGGCCGTCCGCCGTGGCCACCCACAGCGTCCCGTCGGCCGTCTGGGCGACCGCGCGGACGTTGTTGGTGGCGAGTGAGCCCGCAACGCCGGGGCGGCTCCGGAATGCCCGGGCGGTACCGGCGGCGCGGTCGTAGAGGAGAAGCCCGTCGGCGATGGTGCCGACCCAGAAGCGGCCGGCGCGGTCTTCGAGGAACGCGGACACGCTGAGGTTGCCGACCTCGCCCTCCACGGGGGCCTTGTCGAGCGCGCCGCCGGCCCCGACGCTGTAGAAGCCCCCTCCCTCGGTGCCGACCCATACCGTCCCGGCGCGGTCCTGGTAGAGCGCCACGGCGGGGTGGGCGTCGATTCCGCCGGGGACGGCGATGGCCGTGTGCGTGAACGTCCGCCCGTCCGCGGAGCGGTCCAATGTCCGGTCGGTGCCGACGTAGAGCGTCCCGTCGGTCGCGGCGAGGATAGCGCGGACGGTGTTGCTGCTGATCGAGGCGTCGTCGGCGGGATCGTGGCGGAGGCGGACGGCCGTGCCCGAGGCGCGGTCGAAGCGGTCGAGCCCGTTGTAGGTCGCCGCCCAGAGGATGCCCTGGCGGTCCTCCATGAGGTCCGACACCTGGTTGTCCGCGATCGAGTCCGGGTTGTCCGCCGACGCCTCGTGGACGACCACGCCGCCCACGCCGGGCGTGAGCTGGCGCAGGCCGCCGCCGATGGTCCCGACCCAGACGGTCCCGTCGGCGTCCTCGTGGATCGACGAGATGCCGCGGGCCAGAAGCCCGGCCCCGATGTCGATCGGGGTGAAGCGGCCGGTGCGGGGGCTGAACGAGAACAGGCCGGCTCCGAGCGTGCCCACGAGGATCGTCCCGCGCTCGCTGCGCGCGAGGGCCGAGACGCTCGTCGAGGCGGTCGAGTCGGGCCGGAACGTCCGGAAGCGGCCGGTCGCCGGGTCGAGGCGCGCCAGGCCGTCGACGGTCCCGACCCAGAGCGCCGGGCCGTCCAGGAGCAGCGAGAGGACCTCGTCGTGCGGGAGCGCGGCCGGGTTGCGGGGGGCGGCGCGGAAGGCGCGTGCGGTGCGCGCACCGGGCTCGACGCGGGCGAGGCCGCCGTCGGTGCCGGCCCAGACGCCGCCGGCCGTGTCGGCCGCGACGGCGAGCACGTTGGTCGACGGGAGGCCCGCGATGGTCTGAAACGCCTCGCGGGCCGGGTCGTAGCGGCTCAGCCCGTCCGACGTCCCGACCCACACGGTGCCGCCGGGTCCGGCGTCGAGGGCCAGCACCTCGTTTCCGGCGACCGAGGTGCTGTCGGCGGAGTGCCTGAACTCCCGGACGTCGATGCCGTCGTAGCGGCCGAGCCCGTCCGACGTCCCGGTCCAGACGAACCCCAGGGCGTCCTGCTCGACGGCGAAGACGAGCCCGCTGGGGAGGCCCTGCTCGGTCGTGAGGTGGCGG
>JANPJI010000593.1:0-4793 GCA_031425425.1 Rubricoccaceae bacterium | reverse complement strand
GTCGCCGACTCGGCCGTCAACGCCGGCCGCGCCGACGAGATGGCCGGCATGGACCACTCGACCGGCGTGATGGTCGGCGGTGCCATGATGCTGCCGACGCAGAACCTCGTCGAGAACGCCGCCGGCGCGAGCACCCTCACGACGCTCGTCGCGGCGGTGCAGGCCGCGGACCTCGCCGGGACGCTCTCCGGTCCCGGCCCGTTCACCGTCTTCGCCCCGCCGAACAGCGCCTTCGACGCCCTCCCCGCCGGGACCGTCGCGACGCTCGTTGAGCCCGCCAACAAGGCCCAGCTCACGAGCATCCTGACCTACCACGTCGTCCCCGGCCGGCTCCTGGCCGCCGACCTCCGCGACGGGCAGGTCCTGACGACCGTCAACGGGCAGACGCTGACCGTCCGCAAGACGGGCACCAGGGTCACGGTCGGCGGTGCGACGGTGACGCAGGCCGACGTCCGCGCGTCGAACGGCGTCGCGCACGTCATCGACCGCGTGCTGATGCCGGGCATGTAAGGCGCGGACTCGCGTCTCGCCTCGGGGCGGCTCCTCGCAAGAGGGGCCGCCCTCTTTTTTGCTCGGTTTGCTGGCAACCCCGACAGGACGCCCACCGCTGGCACGCGCCGGGCGCGGCATCCCGCGCGACGTCTCACCGTGCCTCGTCGTCGACAGCGTACTGGCTGTGGGCGACGGGCGCGGCGACGAAGAGTGGGGTCGTCCGCGCCCACGTCTCGCGGAAGAGGTCGCTCTGGCGGTAGGCGTCCAGCGCCTCGGGGCCGTCCCAGCGGCTGAACGTCGTGAGGACGTTCGGGAAGCGCGCGTCGCGCCACAGTTCGAGGTGGCCGCACCCCGGCGCAGCGCGGATGCGGGCGCGCGTCTCGGCGAAGAGGGCGAGGAAGTCGTCCAGCCGGTCCGGGCGGAAGGTCATGCGAACGGTGCGGAGGAGGAGCATCGGGGGTCGGCCAACGGCCATCGGGGAGAGGCCTTTCCCCCGATGGCCGATGCCGGTTCCCCGTTCCCCTTTACACGACGGTCCCATCCGGGATGACGGCGTTTTTGCGGACGACGACGATGCCGTCGCGAATGGCCCAGCCGTCGCCGTCGGCCATGTCGACGCCCGACACGTTGGTGATGCGGCAGCCGCGCCCGATCTGGGCATTCTTGTCCACGATCGCGTTCTCGACGACCGAGCCATCGCCCACTCCGGGGTGCTCGGGTGGGGCGACGCCGTGGCGCCGGCCCGCGTCGTGCCACGGGAAGTAGTCCGCCCCGAGCAGGACGGACCGGCGGACGACCGCGCCGGCCCCGATGAACGACCGCACGCCGACGACCGAGTCCTCGACCGTCGCGCCGATGACGACGCTCGCCTCGGCGATCATCGAGTTTCGGATGACGGCGTCCTGGACCTTGGCCGGCGGCAGCATCCGGGCGTTGGTGTAGATCGGGCGCGCCTCGTCGTAGAGGTCGAACGCGGGCGCGGGCGCGGCGAGGGCGAGCGTGGCGTCGTAGAACGACCGGATGGTGCCGATGTCGGACCAGTAGCCGTCGAACGGGTAGCTCACGACGCGGCGCTCCGCGATGGCACGCGGGATCACGCCCGAGCCGAAGTCGTGGTCGTCCGTGCCGACCAGCGCGCCGCGGAGCGCGTCGCGGTCGAAGAGGTAGATGCCCATCGAGGCGAGGAAGACGCGGCCCTCGGCGCGGTGCTTCGCGGTAACCGGGCTGTCGAGGCCGTCGAGCGCGTCGCGGGCGGGCTTCTCGTGGAACTCGGTTATGACGCCCTGCGCGTCGGTCTTGAGGATGCCGAAGCCCGGCGCCTCGTCCGCCGTGACCGGGATCGTGGCGACGGTGAGGGCGGCGCGGGCTGCGCGGTGGTGCTCGCCGAACGCGCCGAAGTCCATCCGGTAGAGCTGGTCGCCGGAGAGGACGAGCACGCGGCGGTGCGGGTGCGCGTCGATGTGCGGCAGGACCTGGCGGACGGCGTCGGCGGTGCCCTGAAACCAGCGGTCCGAGGCGGGGGTCTGCTCGGCGGCGAGGACGGTCACGAAGCCGCCGCCGAAGCGGTCGAAGCGGTACGCTTGGGCGACGTGCCGGTTGAGGCTCGCCGAGTTGTACTGTGTGAGCACGAACATGCGCCGGAGGTCGCTGTTGACGCAGTTCGAGATCGGGATGTCGATGAGGCGGTACTTGCCCGCGAGCGGGACGGCCGGCTTGGAGCGGTGCTCGGTGAGCGGGTGGAGCCGGGTTCCGGCGCCTCCGCCGAGGATGACGGCGAGCGTGTCGCGCATAACGGAAAGGGGGATCGGGGATCGGGGATCGAATGCCGCACGTCCGGACCGTGGCGTAGAAGGCACACCGCTGGTGTGCCCTCTACCGAGCGTCCACCCCGCCCGAGACCTCCCCGGCCGCGACGCGGCGGTAGAGCGCGGCGTAGGCCCGCGCCGAGGCGGCCCACGAGAAGTCCGCGGCCATGGCGTTCTGCTGGAGGCGACGCCACGCGGCACCGTCGGTGTAGACGGCGAGGGCGGCGTGAACAGCCGCAACGAGCGCCTCGGAGCTGAAGTCGTCGAAGCAGAAGCCCGTGCCGGCGTAGCCGTCCCACGCCCGGACCGTGTCTCGGAGCCCGCCCACGGCGTGGACCACCGGCGGCGTGCCGTAGGCCATGGCGTACATCTGGCCCAGGCCGCAGGGCTCGGACCGCGACGGCATCAGGAACACGTCGGCGGCGGCGTAGAGGCGGTGCGCGAGGCCCTCGTCGAAGGCGACGACCGCGGCGAGTCGCCCGTCGAAGCCGTCGCCGGTGAGCATCCCGGCCAGGCCGCGGACACCGGCCTCGTGCTCGGGGTCGCCCGTGCCGAGAAGCGCGACCGACACGTCGGTGGTCCGAACGAGCGTGTCGACGCCCTCCAGGAGGATCTCGACGCCTTTCTCGGGCATCAGCCGTCCGACGAACGCGACGAGCGGGCGCGCGGCGTCGAGGTTCAACTCGGCGCAGACGGCCGCCTTCGTCGCGGCCTTGCCCGCAAGGTCGGACGTGGAGTACGTGTGCGGGAGGTGCTCGTCCGTCTCGGGGTTCCACACGGCCGGGTCGATGCCGTTGAGGACCCCGACGAGGCGCGGGCCGGCCGCGCGGAAGCTCTCCGCGAGCCCGTGTGCGACGGCATCGTCCGTGGCCAGCTCGGCGGCATACGCCGGGCTCACGGTCGTCACCGCTCCGGCCATCTCGACGGCCACCCGCATCGCGTTCACCTCGCCGTCGGCGGCAAAGCGGCCCGCGTCGGGGAGGCCGAGGCGCGCCCACACGTCGGCCGGGACCTCGCCCTGATGGTCCGCGCTGTGGACGGTGAACACCGTCGGGAGGTCGCGGACGGACGCGTCGGCGTGGCGCTGGAGCAGCGGGACGAGCGCGGCGTGGTTGTCGTGGAGGTGCAGCAGGTCGACCTCGGGCGCACCCGAGGCGAGCCAGTCCAGAACGGCGAGCTGGAACGCGACGAACCGCTCGTCCCCGTTCGCAAACGGGAGGCCCTCGGCCGACCGGAAGTAGACGCCCGCGTCGCCGAAGAGGGTCGGCTCGTCGACGAGGTACACCGGGAAACCGAGCGCGTCGGAACGCCAGACGGCGTATTCGAGGAACCCGTCGCCAAATGGAACCGATCCGTTTAAGACACGCACGAGCGGTCCCGCACGGCCGGCGACGGCACCGTCCGGCCCGCCGTAGAGCGGCATCACGAGGCTCGCCTCGACGCCCTCGTCGGCGAGGGCCGCGGGCAGCGCTCCGGCGACGTCGCCGAGACCACCGACCTTGGCAAACGGCGCGCACTCGGCGGCGAGGTGGAGGACGCGGAGAGAGGACATTGGAGAAGGAAGACGGGAGGACGGGAGGACAGCGGACGGGGGAACTAGAGCCTGCGCCGGCCGCCCCGTGCGCTCGCCCCGCTTCCGTTCGTGCGTCGGGGCAATGTAGAAGGCCCGGCCTCGTTGGCCCTCCCCGGCCGGGTATCTTTCCGGCTCCGATTTCGCCGTCTGATCCCCGTGCCCGACCGCCCTGCCGAGTCGTCCGTCGTCCGCGACCTGCGGGACCGCCTGCGGGCGGCCCGGCGGCGGATCACGGCCGCGGCGGTTCTGCGCGGTGCGCTCGTGACGCTCGCCGTCGTCGGCGCAGCCGTGGCGGTTTCGCTCGGCGTCGAGGCGGCGCTGTGGCTGGGCGTGGGGCTGCGGACGCTGCTCGCGGCGGCGCTTGCCGCACTCGCGCTCGGGCTTGTCGGCGCGCTCGTCGGCGTGCCGCTGCTGCGCGGGTGGGGCGTGCTGCCGGGGCTGGCCGAGGGCGACGTCGTCCGGCGCGCGGGCGAGGACTTTTCAGGCGTGGACCGCCGCCTGACCGCGCTTCTCGACCTCGCGGACGGGCGGACGTCGGGCAGCGACCGGCTCCGCGAGGCGGCCCTCGCCGGGCTCGCGGCCGAGGTGCAGGACGTCCCGTTCGAGCGCGTCCGCGCGTGGGGTCCGGCCCGGCAGGCGCTGCCGTACGCGGCCGTCGCGGCCGTCGTCCTCGCCGTCCTGTTCGTGGCCGCCCCCGGCACGATGAGCGGCGCGGCGTTCCGCCTGATGGAGCCCGGCCGAGCGTTCGCGCCGCCGGCCCCGTTCGCGCTCCGCGTGGCCCCTGGCGACGTCGAGGTGGCGCGCGGGGCGGACCTCGCCGTGCGCGTCGTGGCCGTCGGGGCCGAGCAGCCGCTCGCCGCGACGCTCGAAGTGGGCCGGGCGGACGAAGACGCGGTCGAAACCATCCGCCTGCGAAGCCTGGG
>JANPJI010000592.1:0-5294 GCA_031425425.1 Rubricoccaceae bacterium | reverse complement strand
CGACGAGACGATGGCGGCCGGGTCCTACGCGGTCACGTGGGACGGGGCCGACACCGTGGGCCGGTCGCTGGCGTCGGGCGTGTACGTGGTGCGGTTCGAGGCGGGCGGCCGCACCGAGGCGCGCACCCTCACCGTCGTCCGGTAACGGGCCTCGAATCCTGGGCCTCCGGGAGCCGGGCGCGACGTCGCGCCCGGCTCCCGTCGTTTCTTGCCGTCCGGGGTTTCCCTCGTGCCAAGTCTCCGCCTCGCTCCGCACGACGCCCCTGGATGGTGGTCGCCCTGACGTTCTTGGCCGCGGGCACCGCGCAGGCGCAGGAGACCTTCGTGATCCCGATCGCCGAGGACACGCTGCTCTACGTCGACAACCGGGGCGCGACGCGCATCCTGGTGGACCTCAACGGGACGGCGTTCAAGCTCGCGGCCGACCCGGCCGAGGCGGCGGCGAGCCCCAACGGCTACCTCATTCCGCGCGTCGGAGCCGTCACGCTGGACATCTCGGCCTACATGGGGCCGGGCGAGAACGCCAACGTGATCGCGTTCACGCCGCAGGGTCCGCCGGGCAGCGGCTTCGACTTCGTCCTCGCGCCCGTGTTCGTCGAGGGCCAGACGGCGGTGACGTACACGCTGAGCGGGCTCGGCTCGCTTCCCGAGTCGTTCGCGATGCGGGCCGGCCCGAACCCCGGGCGCGGCCCCGTCACGGTCTCGTTCTCGGTCCCGGCCGCGCGCGTCGCCGGCGTCCCGGTACGCCTGACCGTCACCGACGCGCAGGGGCGGCTCGTAGCCGTGCTGGTCGAGGGCGTCCGCTTTCCGGGGGCATTCCGGGCGGTGTGGCCCGCGAACGTCGCGGCGGGCGTGTACCGCATCCGGTTCGAGACCGATACCGGGGCGGAGACGATGGCCGTGACGCGCGTCCGCTGAGGATGCGCGCCGGCGGCCGGAACCGTCACGACAGCACGACGAGGCCCTCGCGGCGGAGGTGATCCAGCAGTCCGGCGATGCCGTCGCGCGCCGCTGCCAGTTCCACCTCGTACTCGCCGACGAGCGCGTGCGAGAGCGCCTCGGCGGTCTGCGGCGTGGCGAGGCGCTCCCAGATCCAGGCTCCGGTCCCGTTGAGCGTGTAGTACCGCTGCGAGGCGAGGTCCAGCAGGGCCGTCTCGCCGTCCGGGAGTTCGGTCGCGATGGTGTCGGGTCGGCGCGCGAAGTGGGCGTCGGTCACGGAAGGGCCGGGAGTGCGTCGGAGAGAAGATCGGCCACGCGGGCGGGCGCGTCCAGCACGTCGCGGCCGGCCGCGAGCCGGACGGCCGGGGCCTGCGCGAGCAGCCGGCCGAGCAGGGCGTGGTGCGCCCGCGTGTGGGCGTCGTCGAGGCGGCGCGTGCCGACCTGTGCGAGCAGCCGGCCGTACGCATCGGCGGGCGCAAGCCGCCCCAGCCGGCTCTCGGCCGCGTCCGCGATCTCGGGGAAGACGAGCAGGCGCGGAGCCGTCTGCATCCGCGCCTGCCCGGCGTACAGCGCCGCCACGTCGACGCTCCACTTGCCGGCTTCCGCGGGCTGCGGGACGGCGTGCGCGGCGACCTCGGGGAAGCGGTCGTCGGCGTCGAGCCCGAAGCGGCGGCGGAACGCGACCGCCTCGACGGCCCCGTCGCGGCCCTCCGCGTGCAGCAGGACCGAGTCGTCGGAGACGAAGCCCCACCCCTGTCGAACGAGCGCGTACGCGAGCGTCGACTTGCCGACGTCGCTCGGGCCGACCAGCAGCACGCCGGCCGGGCCGCGTTCCAGGGCTGCCGCGTGAAGGCCGTAGGCCCCGAGCGGGCGCAGCAGCAGCTGGAGCGAGACGGTCAGATGCCACGCGACTTCAGCCGGAGACGCCCCGGCCACCACCTCCACATCGGCCGACGCCGCGGCGACGAGGGATCGGCCCCCGGGCGTCCATAAGACCGTGCCGCCGGGCGTGCTGTACCCACGCGCGAGGTCATGCGCCTGAAGCCGGAGGACAGCGTCCGGCGGCACGTCGGGGAGGTGCGCATCGGTGCGGCACAGGCGGACAGATAGACCGCCAGCCTGTGCCGGCGCACTCGCGACCGGCGCACTCGCGAAGCCCATCGCGACGGCCGTCCGGCGGACGTCGGCGGCGAGCCACGCGTCGGCTATGACCCGTACGTGCGCCACGCCGAGGTCCAGCGCGACCCGTAGCGGGAGCGCGGGCCTGCCGGGCGGACACACGAAACCCCGCGTTGCCGCACCGGAACGCGGGGTTTCAGAGTCCATGGGCATTCGACGTCTGAGGATTATCGGGGCGGAGGCGGCGGTGGCGGGAAGTCGAACGACGCGTCGCCGGTGAGGGCGGGCAGCCGGTCGTGCCGGACGAGGCACGGAGCGACGAAACGCTTCCGGGGCTCTGCAGACGGCACGTGCTCGGTGCGCGGCTCGCTGCTAGGGGTGGACAGGTCCATGTGCAAGGCTCCCTGGTACAGGAGAGGCAGGGTGTGAGAACGTGAGCGCGAACAGGTCCGCCGGATCCGAAGGCTCGCCGACGGCGATGCCGCCGACGCTGACCCATGCATGCCCGTCGAGGCCGCCTCCGAGCGACCGGACGCCTGTGTGCAGCCGCACCGGTGCGCCGGCTCCGCGGAGGAGCCGGTACAGCACGAGCGACCGCGGCAGGCAGTACCGGCGGCCATAGAGACGGCGCAACAGGCCCGTCACCAGACGGACTGCGCGCTCGGGATGCGCAAGCGGACGGGGCCGGCCAGACGGCTCGAACCGGCTGAGGAGCGCGGGGAAGGAGCCCGCTCGCTTGCGCGCCTCGTACGTGACCACCCCTGCGACCGTCGCAGCAAACACCCGCACGTCTTCCACGCACACGGCCGGAGAGCGGGAGAGGGTAGGTGCAGCGTTCACAGAGGGAAGGGCACGAGGCGATCGACACAAATAGGGGTCCGGCTGTCCCCCACGACGCAACCTTTGGCGCGTCTGCAGTGCTCCTCCCGATGCGCCGCCACGTCGCTCCGCACGCCACCTCCAAAGAGGCTCACCATTTCGACGTAAGGTTTTGGTTTACAGTCCTTAAGGCTCTACTATCCGCTCGGACCTGCCCGGCGGCAGGATCGCCGCACCGCCCCCTCCCGCTCGGACACGGTCCGTTGGGTTCCGGGCACCTCCGCTCCCACCCCACCGACGCGCGCCGCGGCGCGCTCCCGGCTTCTGTGCCGGTCGGCGGGAGCCCTGGTCGGCCCGGACGGACGTCCGAGACGCTCTGGCGCACTGCGCCTTTTCTGTCTCCACTCCCTCCGATGAACACTCGCCACTCCTTCTGCGCGTCGGTCGCAGCGGCACTGCTCCTCGCAGCCGCGCTCGCGCCGGCCGCCACCGCCCAGATCATTGACAACAAGGGCACCGACTTTATCACGACGCTCAACCCCAATCCCATCGACGGCCCGCCGATCGTCGAGGTGCACCTGACGGCCTCGGTCGCGACCAACGTGACCGTCCAGTATCCCGTCAACGCGCCGACGTTCAACACCACGGTGGCCGTCAACCCGGGCACGATCACGGTCGTCGCCCTCCCGGCGGCGTCCTCGACCGCGTGGACGGCCAACGCGGTCGGCAACAACGCGGTGCGCCTGTTCGCGCCGACCGAGTTCGTGGCCTACACGGTCAACCGGCAGACGTTCACCTCCGACGCCGGGCTGGCGCTGCCCATCGACGCCTTCAACACCGAGTACATCGTCGCCACGTACGCCGGCGTCAACGGTCCGGACCAGTTCACGGTCGTCGCCGCGTTCGACAACACGAACGTCACCGTCACGCCCAAGACGGCGCTGACCGGCCGGCCGGCGGGCGTCCCGTTCACAGTGACCCTGAACCGCGGGCAGGCGTACTTCGGCCAGGCCGCTTCGAGCGGCCCCGCCAACGACCTCACCGGCACGCTCGTCGAGGCGACGCGGCCGGTCGGGATGACCAACGGCAGCTTCTGCACGAACATCCCAGCCACCGCGTTCGCCTGCGACCACATCTACGAAGTCGCCCAGCCGACGGTCTCGTGGGGCACCGAGGCGCTCGCCGCTCCGCTCCCCGACCGGCCGGGCGGCTCGGTCTACCGCGTCCTCTCCGGTGCCAACGGGACGACTGTCTCGCGCAACGGAGCCGCTATCGGGACGATCAACAAGGGCCAGTTTATCGAGACCGCCGTCCTTCCGGGCGGTCAGTTCTTCACCGCCACCGGCCCGATCTTCGTCTTGCAGTACATGACCGGCGTGAGCTCGCCCGGCGCGACCACCGGCGACCCGGCCATGGGCAACATGGCCCCGAGCGCGCAGTACCAGAACGCCTACACGTTCTCGACCATCAGCGGGGCGTTCTCGCAGCACTTCGTCTCGGTGATCGCTGCCACGGCCGACGCAGCAGCCGGGCTCGTGCTGCTCGACGCCGTCGCGATCCCTGCCGGCAGCTTCACGCCCATCGCCGGGTCGAGCTTCTCCTACGCCGTCCGCTCGATCCCGAGCGGGACGCACACGACGTCGTCGCCGAACCCGCACGGCATCACCGTCGAGGGCTACAACAGCGCCAACTCGTACCTCTACCCTGGCGGGGCGCTGTTCCAGTTCATCAACCAGGCCGACGACACGACGCCGCCGGTGTGCACGGGCACCCTCACCGCGGGCACGTTCAGCGGCACGGCGACGGACCTCATCGCCGCCGACCCGGACAACACGGGCATCTTCTTCGTCGTGCTCGCTCCGGGCAGCACCAACCTCACGCTGAACGTGGCCCCGTTCACGCCCGGCGACGGCTCGGTCGCGTACGCGGTCACGCTCACGAACCCGCTGCTGAACGGCGCGGGCACGGTCGTCGCGACGGACGGCGCGGGCAACACGTGCCGGCTGCCGGTCTCGATCGTGGTGGGGGCCCAGCCGGACACGACGCCGCCGGTCTGCGGGCCGATCGCGTTCGACATGTCCGGCCCGGGCGTCGTCTTCTCGACCATCTCCGACCCACAGTCCGGCATCGCCTCGGTCACCTTCACCATCCTCCGCAACCTCGTCGGATCGGTCTCCGGCGCGGGTCCGTTCGCCGTCGGCGACACCTACGTCGTCCCCGGCACGCCGCCGACGATCGACCTCCGCGGGACGCGCATCAACACCGGCATCCGCCGGGCGGGCCTGCTCGCGACCATCACCAACGGGGCCGGCCTGTCGTCGGTCTGCGACCCCGTCATCGCCGAGCTCGACGCTGCCTCGGACGTGACGGCGCTGCTCGCACCGTCGCCCAACCCCATGCGCGCACAGGCACGCATC
>JANPJI010000591.1:0-2367 GCA_031425425.1 Rubricoccaceae bacterium | reverse complement strand
GGCCTCCCGCAGGGCACTATCGTGGTCGAGGTGGAGGGCCGGGCCGTGGGCTCGGCCGAGGAGGCCCGGGCCGCCCTCGCGCGCCTCGCGCGCCGCGACCGGCCCGCCCTGCTGCGCGTCCGCCGCCCCGACGGCCGGACGGCCTTCTTCGACCTCCTCTCGCCCCGCGTGGACTGACGAGGGCCGGGCGGGCGACGTTCGGAACCCCCCGCCGCGCGGCGGGTCGCTCCGCTCCCGGCTCGCACGGCTGTCCCCCTCGAATGAGGGGGACAGTCAGCTCGCCCGTGAGCGGAGCGATGGGCGCATCTGACGGGGGGTTCTACCGCGTCACGACGAGCCGCGCCGAGACGACCTGCGTTCCCGCCGTGGCGCGCACGACGTACACGCCCGCGGGCCACGCCGCCGTGTCCACCGAGACGAGCCGCTCACCCGCTGCCGCCGCGCCGTCCAGCACGAGAGCCACCACGCGGCCGAGCGCGTCCAGCACGACCACGCGCACCGGCTGCGCCTTGGCGAGCGTGAGCACCACCTCGACGCGACCGCCGGCCGGGTTCGGCCGCACCGATACCGCGACGCCAGACGCCTCGAGTGGGGCGGCCTCGGTGGCGACGGCGAACAGCGGTGCCGTCGAGCGGTACACGCCGCCGCGCTCCTGTGGCGGATTCGTCACACTCTGGATCCCGATGTACAGGTGACCGTCCGGACCGACGGCCGCGTCGCGCGCCTCGTCGCCCACGTTTACCGGTGGTCCGCCCGAGTCGAACCCGACCTGCCACGTCCGACCGGCGTCGCCCGAGAACCACACGTACGGACCGTCGCCGTACCGCGCGACGAGTCCGCCAGGAATTGCGACGAGCCGCGTCTCGAAGCGCCACGGATCTGCCACGGTCCGTGGTTCCATCGGCGTCGGTCCCAGGTCTGCCCACGTCTCGCCGTCGGTGGACTGGTACACGTGGAATGCCGAGGCCCCGTTGGTGACGACTGCGACGGCGGTCCCGTGGAGCGGCCTGCCGTCGACGACGGCGAGACCGGCCCCGTAGCGATTGAAGGACGTCATCAGGTTGGACGGCTGCCACGTGCGGCCGTCGTCGTCGGAGAAGGCCGGCCCGCCCTGGCCGTTGGCGAGCATCCGCGTGGCGAGGATCGGTCCGCCCGGCCGTCCGGCGTCGAAGGTGCTCGGGAAGCCGGTGTCGCCGGGTGTGTAGTCGCCGCAGGCCCACGCCTCGCCGTCGTCGGAGCGGCAGATGATGTCGTCGGCGTAGCCGAAGTATGCGAGGATGGCTCCGGCGGGCGTCCGGACCGGGAGAACATTGCCGTTGTAGAGGACCGGCTCGACGGTGTAGCCCCAGTCGCGGGAGCGGTCAAGCCTGGACCCTCTGTAGATGAAAAAGAGAAGCTGATCGCCGAGCGTCACGCACTCGATATCAACACTGGTGATAAGGCCGCGCCGGTCCTAGATTCCGTTCGCTGCGGGGTATCCGGGGCCACCGTCGCTGAGAGCGTGCGGCATGCCCCTCAGAGTGGCAAACAGCGTGTCCCCGCAGAACTCAATGCCCTCAACGTCGGAGTAGTCGCCCGGGAAGACCGTCTGCCCCACGCGCTCCCACTGGAGGGCTGTCGGCACGGGAACACCGATTTGCGCCGCCGCGGCGAGCGGAGCCAGAGCGAGGAGGAGCACGGCGAGCCGGAGAGCGAGGCGAAAGAAGCGGCACATGGGCACTCCGGAGCGGGCGACCCCGCAAGGATACGGGCACCTGAGAAACTTTTTGATGAACGAGAAAACCCCCAACGCAACGTCATCCCGAGTTCGTCGAGGGATCTCGACGCCTCTCAGACGGCGGTGCGGTCGGATCCAGCGCGTCGAGATCCTTCGACTGCGCTCGCCGGGGCTCACTCCGCTCAGGATGACGGGTTGATGGATGTTGCTCGCCAAACAGTTTCTGAGACCGGAGCGGCGGCGGGCGTCCGGTGCGTTTCGGCTGCGAGCGCGCCCTGTCGCGCCGTCTGAGATGGCCCGCCCGAGACTCGCGCTACTGCGCCCCGCGCCACCGCGCGACGAGCCCGTACGCGGCGATCCCGAACGCGACCGACACGTTCAGCGATGCCTTGACGCCCCACTGCGGCAGCCCCACCACGAGGTCCGCCGCGGCGAGGACCGCCTCGGGCACGCCGTCGACCTCGTTGCCGAGCACGAGCGCGAGCGGGAACGCATTGAGGGGCACGGCCTCGGGCGGGACCGCCTCGGGCGTCCGTTCGAGCGCCGCCACCGTCATCCCCTCGGTGCGGAGGCGCGCCAGGAGCGCGTCGAGGTCCGCCTCGACCGTCCACGGGACGGCGTCCTGCGCGCCGAGGGCCGTCTTGGCGACG
>JANPJI010000590.1:0-1709 GCA_031425425.1 Rubricoccaceae bacterium | reverse complement strand
CCGCGCTGAGATCGATCCTCGCCGGCGACCTCCGAGGTGAGGGGGATCCCCCTACGCTGCTCCGGCTGGAAAGACGGCGAGGAGGAGAGGGAGGATATGGCGTGGGCGAAGGACGGCGTCCCGTAGTGTGTCGGCAGCCATCCGCCGCCGCCATGAGCCGAAAGGGCTCCCCCTCGGCTGGTGCCCTCTCCTTCCGCTTCCGCCCGACGACGAAGGCCACGCGGCGCGGCCCCATCGTGCTCCCTAGTTCTGTCAGGAAGCAGCATGCCCTCCTACCGTAGCCGCGTGCTCGGCGTCGCGCTCGTCGCGGCCTTGAGCGCCAGCCCTGCCCGGTCGCAGTTGGCGCCTGCAGCCCCGCCCGACACCCTCTCGCTCGACGCGCTGTTGGCCGCCGTCGAGGCGACCCCGGCGATTCGCGCCGCCCGGCTGGGCGTCGAGGCCGCCGGAGCTCGCGCCCGCGCCATCGGTTTCCGTCCCGACCCCGAGGTGGAGGCGATGGTCCGCCCCGGCGTGCTCGCCAGCGGGGAGGGCGACCTCGTGATGGCGCGTGTCGTCCAGCCTCTCCCGTACCCGAGCGTCCTCCGCCGCGAGCGCGAGGCCGCCATGGCCATGGCCGAGGCCGAGGGGTTCCGCGCCGACGCCGAGGCGGCGGACCTCCGCCTCGCCATCCGCCAGGCGTACTACGGCCTCTACCGCGCGCAGGCGCTCGACGCGCTCGTCCGCCAGTTCCAGCAGCGGCTCGGGGCGTTTGCCGAGGCCGCCGCCGTCCGCTACGAGGTCGGGCGCGGCACGCAGGGCGCCATCCTCCAGGCCCAGCTCGAGGGCGGACGGTTCGAGGCCGAACTCCTCGCGCTGGCGACCGAACGCCACGGGGCCCTCGCCGAACTCGCCGGGCTCGTCGGCCGGCCGGACCTCGCGCTCCACGCGGCCACACACGGCACGCCCTCGGTCGTCGTCGAGATTCCCCCGCTACCGACCGACGCGGACTCCGCCCTCGTGGACATCGCGCTCGCGGGCCGGGCCGAGTTCGCCGCACTCGCCGCCGAAGGGCGCGGGGCCGACGCCGAGGTGGCGCTGGCGCGGCTGGCCTTCCGTCCCGAGCTGGGCGTGATGGCCGGCGTCACCGTCATGGGGTTCATGCCGGGCGAGCTCGTCGCCGCGCCGGGCGTGGGCGTGACCCTCCGGCTCCCGCTCAACCGGGCCCGCCTGCGGGCCCGCTTCGAGGAGGCAGGGCTCCGACGCGCCCAGGTGGACGCCCGTCGCGAGGCGCTCACCGCCGACGTCGCCTCCGATCTCGTCCGCTCCGCCGCCGCAGCGCGCCGGGCCGCGGCGACGCTCGACCTCTACCGCCGCCGGCTCCTCCCGCAGGCCGAGACGGCGGTCGAGGCCGTGCTCGTCGCCTACACGACGGGTCAGGGCGGCTTCCTCGACCTCCTCGAGACCGAGCGGACCCGGTTCGACCTCCTCACCGCAGCCGAGGAGGCCCGCTACCGCTACCTCGTCGCCCTCGCCGAACTGGAGCGCGCGCTCGGCACCTCCACGTCGGCCCCTCCCGCTCCCAGCGTCGACCCCGAGCCCCCGCTTGGCCCCGAGCCGGTTCCGGCCACCCGCACCATCAGAGCCGACGTCGGCGCCCAGACGCCATGAACGTGACCCGCCCTCCGAGCCCCGATCCGCCCCCCGCTCTGCGCCCCCGCGTGGACGCTGGG
>JANPJI010000589.1:0-6313 GCA_031425425.1 Rubricoccaceae bacterium | reverse complement strand
GACGTCGCCGACGACAGCGGCGGTGGGAGCGACGAAGACCTCGCGGCCGAGGCGCGGCGCGCGGCCGAGGAACGAGTCGAGCATGGGGAGCGGGGAGCGGGGAGCGGGGAGCGGGGAGCGGGGAGCGGGGAGCGGGAAGATCGGCCAGTGGCCATCGGGTGAACCCGAACCTGTGGCACCCGGTCCCAGATCGGCAGCCGTAGGGGCACAGCTTGCTTTGCCCTTGCCGCGCCGCGACGTCATCCGCACCGCGCCGCGACGTTCGCACGCGTTCGTCGCCGCAACGCCCGGCGTTGCACGCCCCGGCGTCCCGGCCCCGACGACGACGCCTGAGCGGCGGCCGAACCGCGGCGAGGCGGCCGCGTTCGACCCGCCCCTCGCCCTGCACTCTGTGGCCTCCATCGACATCACGCGCCGGCACGCCCTCGGCTCAGCCGGCGCGCGCGAGGCCGCCGAGGCGGTCGCCGAGCGGCTCCGCGCCGAGTACGGCGTCCGCTCGTGGTGGGACGGCCCGACGCTCCGCGTGAGCGGCCGCGGCGTCGACGGCCGCCTCGACGCCCACGCCGAGACCGTCCGCGTCGTCGCCCGCCTCGGCCTGCTCGCGCGGCCGTTCGCGGGTCCCCTCCGCCGCGAGATCGAGCGCGAGCTCGACCGCCACGTCCCCTCTGCCTGAGATCCCCATGACCACGACCGTCCGCCGGTTCGTCCTCGACCGGCTGTACCCCCTCGTCCTCGACGGCCTGCCGGGCCTCCCGCCGCCGACCGAGTTCGCCGCCGAGATCCGCACGACCGACGGCGACTTCGACGACCACTTCGACCGGCTCGTCCGCCGCCACATCGCGATGACGACGGCAGCCGGATTTGCGAGCGGGCTCGGCGGGTGGCTCACGCTGCCGGTCGTGCTCCCGGCCAACCTCGCCACGGTCGCCCTCGTGCAGCTCCACATGGTCGCCTCGGTCGCCGCCCTCGCCGGCTACGACCCGTCCGTGCCGTACGTCCGCGAGCAGGTGCTCGGGTGCCTCATCGGCGTCGCCCCGGCGGACCCGGCGCGCGACGCCGACGCCGAGACGCTGGACCGGGTCGGCCTCAAGCTGGCCGAGAAGGGCCTGAAGCTGGTCGTCTCCGGCGTCGTCCGGACGGCCCGCTGGGGCGCGACGAAGGTCGCCGAGAAGGTGCAGGGCCGCGTGCTGCGCGGCATCCCGCTCGTCGGCGGCGTCATCGGCGGGTTCTCGGACGGCTACGTGACCCTGCAGGTCGCGCGGACGGCGCGCGAGACGTTCCAGGGCGGCCTCGCGAAGCGCCACCGCGACTTCTCGCCGCAGAGCGGCGACGGCCTCCCGAGCGGCGTCGTCGCCCCCTCCCCCGCCGCGCCATCCGAGGCGTAGCCCCACTCCTCTTCCCTCTCCCCAATGGACGCCATTCCGACCGACACGCACGCCGCCAGCCTCGGGGCAACGATCGACGAGATCGAGCGCGGGCTCCCGCTGATTCCGCTCTCGAAGGGCATCAACCGCATCGACGACTGGCGGCGCGAGCTCACCACGACCGAGCGCGCCGACCTCCTCCCGATCGCGGACGCGCTCGGCGAACTCCGCGACTCGCTCGTCGGCGAGGGCCGCGACGCCGCCGTCATCGGCGGCCTGCTGGTCCGCCTCGGCGACATGACCGCGGCCACAGCCGACGGGGCCGACGACGCGCTCCAGAACGGCCTCCGCCGCCTCGGCTCGCTCCTCCGCCACGCCGGCTCTGCCCTCTCCTGACCCATGCTCGGTTCCATACACGACGTCCCCGACGACGGGATCGACCAGACCGCAGACGCCATCGAGGGCGGTGTGACAGCTCTCACGCCCTCGGCTGCGCTCGCCGTCATCGAACGCTGGCGGAGCGCCTGCGAGGGCCAGACGGGCCTCGACGGCGTCGGGGCGGGCCTCGACGACCTCCACGGGCTCCTCTCGGCCGACCGCCTCGACGGCCGCGCCATCGCACAGACGCTCGCCGGCCTCGCCGAGGCGACGGCGGCGGTCGCCGCGCAGACCGACGAGGAGCGCATCACGCCCGGCCTCGGCCGCCTCGCGACAGCCCTCAGCCGTGCGGCCACGATGCTCGGCAGGTGAGCCCTACAGCGCCGCCGGCCCGACCGAGCGGGCCATCACGGCGTCGTCCTGCACGTCGGACCCGACGGTGAACGTGCTCGTGCCGACGTCCTCGAAGCCCCAGCGGCGGTAGAAGGCGCGGGCGCGGGCGTTCTGGAGGTACACCCCGAGCCAGACCGTACCGAAGCCGTCGCGGGCGGCGCGGTCCACCACGGCCTGCATTAGCGCGGCCCCGACGCCCGTCCCGATCGCGTCGGCGCTGGCGTAGAGGCGAGCGAGTTCGAGCGGGCGTGGGCCGGCGACGCTCGGGTGCGCCGGCCCGTCGAGCGTCTTCGCGTAGCCGACGAGGCGACCGGCGTCGTGAGCGAGCCAGAACGTGGCCCCCGCTGCAGCGAACTCGTCCGCGAGCGTGGCGGGGTGGAAGGCGACGGCGGCGTACGCCTCGACGTCGGCCGGGTCCATGAGGGCGGCGAAGGTGACGGCGTAGGTGTCGCGAAAGGCCTGCGCGGCGAACGGCGCGAGCGCGGGCAGGTCGGCGGACGTGGCAGGGCGGACCACAGGCACGAGCAGGACGGCAGGGCCCAGAAAGGTCGCACCGTCCGAAGCGGTCTGCCAGGTGTGCGTCAGGCGGCGCGGCTGTCCACGCGGATCGTTCGGTAGCGGGCCTGCGCGAGTTGGAACGCCCCGTAGGCTGCGAGCCCGACCGCCACTGCCGCGAGGACTGCCGGGCCGGCGGGTCCGCCCTCCAGCGAGCGCAGCGCCCCGTCGAGCCCTCGCGCCTCGGCCGCCTGCTCCTGCCACGCAGCAGCGAGCAGGAACGCCCCGATGACGACGAAGACGACTCCTCGCGCGAGGAGGCCTGCCCGCCCGAGCCACGCCACGCGCTCCCGTCCGGCCGTCCCGAGGGCCGACAGGTCGAGCCGCTTGCAGACGTCTGACCGGACCGCCTTGACGCCCTGGTAGACTCCGTAGCCGGCGACGCCGATGCCTGCGAGCCCGACGGCGAGGCGCCCGAACGGGAGCGCGAGAACTTGCCCGGTCCAGTGCGCGGCACCCTCACCGCCCGCTCCGCCGGTCCCCTGCGCGAGCCGGGCCGCTTCAAGCGCGAGCCCGCCGTAGAGCACGCCGCTGAAGGCGAGGCCCGCCCTCTGGGCGAGGCCCTTCGCATCGGTCCCGCGCCCCTCGGGGTCGATCCCGCCCTGCACGAGCCGCCACACAACGTGCCCGGCGAGCCCGAGCGCGATCGCCCACAGAAGCGCCCGACCGAACGGCGCGCCGACGACGGACGCGAGCGCTCCCTCGGTCCCCTCGGCCTGCCCCCGCGAACCGACGGCGGCAGCCAGCGCGAGCCCGCCGACTAGGACGTACACGACGCCCTTGGCGGCGTAGCCGGCCCGGGCCAGGCGGCGCACCCACGGGGCGGCCTCGGCGGCGGAACGGTCGGCGAGGCGAGAAGCGACGGCGGAGGCGTCCATGGTCGACAAAGGAGGAAAGCCGGGTGTACGCTCCACGATCGGGGGCGTTCGCGCGGGCCGGCCGCTCCAGGGATTTCCGGACTGCGACAGCCCTACCGCGCCACGAGGACGTGGAGCGACTGGACTTCCGTGCCGGCGCGCATCCGGACGACGCAGGTCCCAGCGGTGAGCCCTGTGGCGTCCCACGCGACCACGTGCTCGCCGGCCGCCATCGGCCGGTCCACGACGCGCGCGACTTCGCGGCCAGATCGTCGCCAGCGGCGCGCCTCGGAGGGCGGCCCGGCTCGACCGGTCAGGCGCGGCCCGCGGTCCGGCGCGTCCACCAGACCGCCCCGGCGAGCGCGGCGAGGGCGAGCACAAGGCGCGCCGCGAACGCGTCCAGGATCGGCTCGGGGACGTGGGCCACGGCCCAGCGCATCGCGCCCTCGGGCGGCTTCTGGAGCAGCCACGCGCCGACGGCCGCGATGGCGACGAGGCGGACGCCCACCGGCCCGCGCCGCGCCTCAGCGAGAAGAACGAGGAACGCCGGCAGCGCCAGCACGAACGTGTACTCCCACCCCAGCGTGGAGGCCGCGGGGACGACGGCGAGAACTGCGAGCGCCGCCCACGCGGTCCGCCAGCCGCGGTGCCACGCCAGCGCCGCCGCCGCGATTCCGCCGGCGAGCACGAGCGCTGCCACCGCCGTCGCGGCGGCACCAAACGGTGCGCTCGTGTACACCAGCAGCGCCTCGGGCGGCAGCCGTAGCCGCTCGACGACGGCCGGAAGACCGGCGTTAAACACCGCGGGCGTCGGCTGCGACGCGACGGCGGCGAGGCGCTCGGCCCAGAACACGCGGTACAGTCCCGGCGGCACGAGCGGCAGGGCGGCAAGCGGGATCACGGCGACGCCGGCGACGAGGCCTGCAAGGGCCGGCCATGTCCGCCGGCGGAGCGCGAAGAGGGCGAGCGCGAGCGGGTACAGCTTCAGCCACGCGCCCGCCGCGAGGGCGGCTCCGCCCCACGCCATCGCCGCCCGCCGCGCTGTGCCGTGCGCCTCGGGACGCGCCACGGCGCGGACGAACACGAGCGCCGCGAGGAGCACGAACGCGTTGACCTGCCCGAACTTGACGTTCTGGAGCGCCGGGGCCGCAGCCATCCCGACGGCCCACCACGCGGCTCGCGCCCAGCCCGCCGGCCGTTCGGGCAGCATCTGCTCAACGATTCGAAGGCTTGCGGCGAGCGCGGCGACGGTGAGCGCAGCGAAGAGCACGTAGCCCCACGCGATGGGCAGGAACGAGACGAGCGCGAACGGGACGCCGCTCGGGGGCGGGTAGATAAGGCTCTCGTCCGCGTAGAACGTCGCCGGGGCGGCCCGGAGGCGGGTGCCGGCCGCGTGGTAGTACACGAAGTCGCCCGCGTGCCCCGTACTCCCGCCGAAGAGCGGGACGAGCGAGGCGGCAGCCCAGTAGACCGGGAACGCTGCGAGGACGAGGACCGCCGCGAGGCCGCCCCACGCGAGCGGGTCCGCCCGCCGGAGCGCCGCGGCGACACCGTCGGGGCGAGCGTCAGCCACGGGCGGCCCGCTTGAGGTCCGACAGCGCCATAAGCGCCTCGATGGGCGTCATCCGGTCCGGGTCGAGGTCGCCGAGGCGCGCCATCACTGCGGCGGCGGCGGGGTCGGGTGCCGCGGCGGCTGGCAGGTCCGACGGCTCCGGGAGCGCCGCGACGCGGGGGCGGCGGACGCTCGGCATCCCGTCGCCGGCCGCGGCGACCGTCTCGTCGCCGAGCACGCCCACTTCGGCAGCGACGTCGTGCTGTTCGAGGTGCCGGAGGACGTCCTGGGCGCGCGCCAGCACGGCGGCCGGCAGGCCTGCCATCCGGGCGACCTCGATGCCGTAGCTGTGGTCCGCGCCGCCCGGCACGAGCGTCCGCAGGAAGACGACGCGGCCGTTGTGCTCCTGCACCTGCACGCGGAACGGCGCGACGCGTGGGAGGCGGTCCGCGAGCGCGTTCAGCTCGTGGTAGTGCGTCGCGAAGAGCGTGCGCGCGGCGACGGCCGGCGTCTCGTGGAGGTGCTCCACGATGGCCCACGCGATCGACAGCCCGTCGAACGTGGAGGTGCCGCGGCCGACCTCGTCGAGCAGCAGGAGCGAGCGTTCGGTCGCGTTGTTGAGGATGTTGGCCGTCTCGTTCATCTCGACGAGGAACGTGGACTCGCCGGCGGCGAGGTTGTCGCTGGCTCCGACACGGGTGAAGAGGGCGTCCACGACGCCGATGCGCGCGCGCGCGGCGGGCACGAAGCAGCCGACCTGCGCGAGGAGCACGATCAGCCCGGTCTGGCGCAGGACGACGCTCTTGCCGGCCATGTTGGGCCCGGTGATGACGAGCACCTGGCCGGACTCGCCGGGCTCGGTCCCGCCCGTCATGCGGACGCCGTTGGGGATGAACGCCTCGCCGGCCGGGAGCGTCCGCTCCACGACCGGGTGGCGGCCCGCCTCAATGTCCAGCACGAGCGAGTCATCCACGGCGGGGCGGACGTAGCCGTGGCGCTCGGCGACCTCGGCGAAGCACGCGAGCACGTCGAGCGCGGCGAGGGCGCGGGCGTTGGCCTGGACCGGCTCGACGGCCTCGGCGACGGCCCCGCGGAGCGTGTCCACGATCTCGGCCTCGAGGACGCCGATCTTGTCCTGCGCCGTCAGGATCGTCTCCTCGTAGTGCTTCAGCTCGGGCGTGACGTAGCGCTCGGCGTTGACGAGCGTCTGCTTG
>JANPJI010000588.1:0-4617 GCA_031425425.1 Rubricoccaceae bacterium | reverse complement strand
CCCCGCGGGCCAGCAGGAGGCCTGGCGGGCTGTCCTGCCGCGCTCGACGACGGCGGCAGAGGGCGCGCCCGCAGGGGCTCACCCCCGCCTGAGTGTCTCCGGCAACCCGCTCACGGCCACGTCGACGGTCCGGGTGGACCTTCCCGAGGCCGGCCCGGTCCGGCTGACGCTGCTCGACGCGCTCGGGCGGACCGTCGCCCGGCTCGCGGACGGCGAGTGGCCGGCCGGTGCGCGCGAGGTCGCGATCGGCGGAGGCGGGCTGGCGAGCGGCGTCTACGTGGTCTGCCTCGACGCCGGAGTCACGCGCGTGTCCCGGAGGGTGCAGGTCGTCCACTGACCCCGCACCTGGCCGGCGCGAGCCGCTGTGCCCGGGTCAGGTCGGTCTCGTCGAGCTGCGACACCTCGACGATGGGGCAGATCGACGGCGAGCCGGGCGACCGCGGCGGCCGGCGCACCGGTCAGACGGGCGACCCGGCGGGTGCCGTCGCGGCCAGCGTCGTCGCGGCGAGAAAGCGGCCGCGGAGCGTGGCGGATGTCGCCGCGTTCACCTCGACCGTCGCGTAGTCGCCGGCTGCGAGAGGCGTCTCGGGCCGGTCGAAGACGACCATCTGGTTGCCGTCCGTCCGCCCGCAGAGCTGGAGTTCGCTCCGCTTCGAGCGGCCCTCGACGAGCACGACCTCGCGTCGTCCGACGCGCGCGAGGTTGCGCGCGAGGCTCGTCGCCATCTGGCGCTCGATGATCTCGCCGAGGCGCGCCTTCTTGACCGCCTCCGGCACGTCGTCGGCGAGCTTGCGCGCGGCGTAGGTGTCGGGCCGCTCGGAGTAGGCGAACATGAACGCCGAGTCGTAGCCGACGGCGTCCATGAGCGAGAGCGTCTCGGCGTGCTCGGCGTCGGTCTCGCCGCAGAAGCCGGCGATGAGGTCGGTGCTCAGGGCCACGCCCGGCACGACGGCGCGGGCGCGGGCGACGAGCGCGAGGTACGCCTCGCGGCTGTACGTGCGCTTCATCCGCTGGAGCACGTCCGTGCTGCCGTGCTGGACCGGCAGGTGGATGAAGTCGCACACGGTCGGCCGCTCGGCGTGGACGTGCAGGAGCGCGTCGGAGCAGTCTTTGGGGTGGCTCGTCGAGTAGCGGATGCGCAGCTCGGGGCTGAGCCGGCTGATCCGGTAGAGGAGCTCGGCGAAGTCCACCGCTGTGCCGTCCGCCTCGGCGCGGTACGAGTTGACGTTCTGGCCGAGGACGGTGACCTCCTTGTAGCCGCCGTCGACGAGCGCCCGGACCTCGTCGAGGATGGACGTGGCGGGGCGGCTCCGCTCGCGGCCGCGCGTGAACGGCACGACGCAGAAGGCGCACATGTTGTCGCAGCCGCGCATGATCGAGACGAACGCCGAGACGCCGTTCGAGTCGTACCGGACCGGCGCGAGGTCCGCGTACGTCTCCTCGCGGCTGAGAAGCACGTTGACGGCCGCCTGGCCGCTCTCGCGGGTCGACGCGAGCAGCCGCGGCAGGTCGCGGTACGCGTCCGGCCCGGCGACGACGTCGACGAGCTTCTCCTGGTCCAGCAGCTTCGTCCGCAGGCGCTCGGCCATGCAGCCGAGCACGCCGATGGTGAGGTCCGGCTGGTGGGCCGCGAGGCGCTGGAGCTTGCGCGCGCGGAGCGTCCCGAGGCGCGCCCGGACGCGGTCCTCGGCCTTCTCGCGGATCGCGCACGTGTTGATGAGCACGACGTCGGCCTCGGCGTCCGTCGCGGCGAGCGCGAAGCCCTCGGCCTGGAGGATCGCCGCGACGACCTCGGAGTCGGCCACGTTCATCTGGCACCCGTACGTCTCGATGTAGACGCTCCGCTGGCCCGGCGTGCGCGGCGTCGCGGCCGAGCCGTGCGGCTGGTCCGCCGTGCGCGCGTCGGGGGCCGACGAGACGGGAGCGGCGACGTCGTCGAGAACGTCGATGTCGGCGATGGGCTGCATGTCGGGGGCGCGGGGCGGGGCGAGGAAGCTACCGCTCCGGCCCCGGTGCCGGGTTAGAGGTTCCGTGAGAACCCGGCCGCGCGCTCACCCGCCGCAACCCGCTGCCTGGCTCCGAGGCGGCATGGCCACGCTCGGGAACCCCTCCCCTGCCGGGACCTTCGGCCGGGCCGCCGCGTCCGACCGCGGCACCCCCTCGCGTTCATGGCGTCGCCCCTCTCCCGTCTCAACCCCGACCTGTGGCGGTACCGCTGGCTCATCGGGCCGGGCCTCGTCTGCGCGCTCGTCTCCAGCCTGCTCGCGCTCGTCGTGCCGATCACCGTCCGCGAGGCGGTCGACGCGATCCCGCGCATGGTGGCCGTCCACGACCTCATGCGCGGGACGCCCGCCGAGGCGGCCGTCTACGACCAGGGCCGCGACGCGCTCGTGCTCCTCGGCGCGCTCGCGGTCGGCCTGAGCGCGCTCTCGGGGCTGTTCGTGTTCCTCATGCGGCGCCTCGTCGTGGTGGCGAGCCGCCACATCGAGTTCGACCTTCGCAACCGGCTCTACGCGCACCTCCAGACGCTCTCGGGCAGCTTCTACCACCGCTACCCGACCGGCGACGTGATGACGCGCGCCACGAGCGACATCGAGCGCGTCCGGCAGTACGTCGGGCCCGCCCTGATGTACCTCGCGAGAGCGGTCGCGGCCATCGTGACGGCGCTTGCGGTGATGGTCGCGATCTCGCCCGAGCTCACGTTCTGGTCGCTCCTCCCGATGCCGATCCTGGCGGTCGCCGTGTTCTACGTGGCCCGGCTCATCCACGTCCGCACGGACGAGCGGCAGCGGGCGTACTCCAGCCTCACGAGCCGCGTCCAGGAGGCGTTCTCGGGCATCCGCGTCGTCAAGGCGTACGTGCAGGAGGAGACGTGGGCGGCGCGCATCGACGAGACGAGCGCGCTCTACCAGGACCGCTCCCTCGCCCTCGCCCGCATCGACGCCGTGTTCCGGCCGGTCCTGATGGTCCTGATCGGGGCGAGCACCGTCCTCGTCGTCGCCGTCGGCGGGCGGCTCGCGATCGCGGGCGAGCTGTCGCTCGGCAACATGGCCGAGTTCCTCATCTACGTCACCATCCTGACGTGGCCCGTCGCCTCGTTCGGGTACGTCGTGTCCATGATCCAGCAGGCGTCCGCCTCGATGACGCGCCTCCTCGACGTGCTCGACACCGAGCCGGACGTCGCCGACGGGCCGCAGACCGACGCGGACGTCGCCGCGGTCGAGGGCCGGCTCACGCTCGACAACGTCACGTACCGCTACACCGAGGGCGGCCCGGCCGTGCTCGACGGCGTCTCGGTGGACGTCCCGGCCGGGACCACGCTCGGCATTGTCGGCCGGACCGGCGCGGGCAAGTCCACGCTCGTCCAGCTCGTGCCGCGCCTGATGGACCCGACCTCGGGCACGGTCCGCCTGGACGGCCGCGACATCCGCGAGATCCCGCTCGCCACTCTCCGCGGGGCCATCGGGGTTGTCCCGCAGGAGGTGTTCCTCTTCTCGGACTCGGTCGGCCGCAACGTCGCGTTCGGCGCGCCCGAGGCGACCGAGGCGGACATCCGCGAGGCGGCCCGCGAGGCGGACCTGCTCGCCAACGTCGAAGCCTTCCCGAAGGGCTTCGAGACGGTCGTCGGCGAGCGCGGCATCACGCTCTCGGGTGGCCAGAAGCAGCGCACGGCCATCGCGCGCGCGCTCATCCGCCGCCCACCCGTCCTGCTGTTCGACGACGCTCTCTCGGCCGTGGACACGCGCACCGAGGCGACGATTCTCGCCAACCTCCGCGAGCAGTTCGGCCAGCGCACCGTCGTGATCGTCTCGCACCGCGTCTCGGCCGTGCAGGACGCGGACCAGATCGTGGTGCTCGACGACGGACGCGTCGCCGAGCACGGCTCGCACGACGACCTCGTGGCGCTCGGCGGGACGTACGCGACGATGGTCCGCAAGCAGCTCCTCGAAGCCGAACTCGCCGAGGCGTAGAGCGGGGCGGTTGGACCGACCGTGGGCCAGCTCCTCGAAGCCGAGCCCGCCGAGGAGTAGCGCGGCACACATCTTGGAGACCTGCGGGGACAGACACTCTTCCACCCGGCATGCTGACGTTTCGCCGCCCACCTGAGCCCGACCGCTGGGCGCCCGGCCCGTACCGTACGGGTCCGGCGCACTGGACGGACCTCGCCGAGACGCTTCTGCTGAGCCCGTTCGGCGTCATTCTGGGCGTGTTCGTCGCCCTCGGCGCGTGGGCGGCGGTAGACACCGCGGCGAGGCGCGCGGCCGTGGACGACGTGGCAGACGTGCAGGTCATGACGACGTCTGCCGGCGGTGGCATCGACGCGTCTGCTCCACCGACCACCCCTCTGGACACTGAACCGGCCGCGCTCTGGCTCGACTCGGACCCGGCCGGGGCGACGGTGTGGGTCGACGGCGACTCGGTGGGGCAGACGCCCGCGCTCGCCCGCTCCGTCGTGCCCGGCCGCGTGGGCGTGTCGTTCGTGACGAGCCGGGGCCGCGTGGACACCCTCCTCGTGCTCGCGGGGGGAGAGGCGCGCCGCGTGGCCGTCCGTCTGCCCGGTGCGGCTCGGCGAGCCGTCCCGGCCGACGGCCCGGCCCCCGTCGCTGTCGGCCGCGC
>JANPJI010000587.1:0-2674 GCA_031425425.1 Rubricoccaceae bacterium | reverse complement strand
CGCCTCGGCCACGGGCGACATCGAGGCCCTCAAGGACCGGACGTCCGCGGCGCTCGCCGCCACCTTCCCGGGCTCAAGCCCGACGATCGGGGACAGCTACTCGATCGGGCCGCGCTTCGCCGGCGACCTCTACCGCGGGGCCTTCTACTCGGTCATCGGCGGCCTGCTCGTGGTGCTGCTGTACGTCCTTGCGCGCTACGACTGGCGCTACGGCCTCGGGGCCGTCCTCACGCTGGGCCACGACGTGATCGTGGTGCTGGGCATCTTCGCCCTCCTGAACCACTTCACGCCGATCTCGTTCACGATCACGCAGACCATCATCGCGGCCCTGCTCACCATCGTGGGCTACTCCGTGAACGACACCGTGGTCGTGTACGACCGCATCCGCGAGACGCAGGGCCTCTTCCGCTCCGAGCCGTTCGAGTCCATCGCAAACAAGGCCATCAACGCGACGCTCTCGCGGACGATCATCACGGGCGTCTCGACGCTCATCTCGCTCGTGGTCCTGCTGATCTTCGGCGGCGAGGAGCTGCGCGGGTTCGCGCTGGCGCTCCTCATCGGGATCGTGCTCGGGACGTACTCCTCGATCTTCGTCTCGACGCCGATCGTCGTCCTCCTGCGGCAGCGGTTCCCGGTCCGCAAGCGGGCCGTCGTCGCTGCGGCGCGGTAGCCCGGCTCCGGCGGGTGCCTGCTGATGCGCGCGTCCACCCGGGCGCGCGTCCGCCGGCGCGCGCGTCCGTTTAGATTGCACTCCCCTCAAGTCCGGGTCCGCCCGGCGCACCGCCATGACCATCGACACGACCACGACGGACGGCGTCACCGTGATCGCCCTCGACGGCGACGCGCTCGGCGGGCCGGACGGCCTGCTGCTCCACGAGACGCTGCGCGGCCTCGGCGCGCCCGTCCACGCCGTCGTGGACCTCGCGTCGGTCCACCACATGAACTCGTCCGGCCTCGGCATGCTCGTCGGCGCGCTGACGAGCGCGCGCGGCGGCGGCGGCGACCTCCGCCTCGCGTGCGCCTCGGGCCGCATCGAGACGCTCCTGCGCACGACGCGGCTCCTGGACGTCTTCCAGACGTTCGGCTCGGTCGACACCGCCGTCGCTTCGTTCCAGGAGGGATAACCGGGTGAACCCGGACCTGGGGTGCGGGATCGGGGATGGGCAGAATCCATGCCCGTTCCCTCCACGCATCCCGTATCCCGCATCCCACATCCCCAGCCAATGCCTGTCACGATCGTCATCGGCGCCCAGTGGGGCGACGAAGGAAAGGGCAAGGTCGTCGACCTGCTCGCGCCGCACGTCGACGTCGTCGCCCGCTACCAGGGCGGCGCCAACGCCGGCCACACCATCCAGTGGACGCGTCCCGACGGGACCGAGGAGACGTTCGTGCTCCACCTCATCCCCTCGGGCATCTTCCACGAGGGGACCGTCTGCGTGGTCGGCAACGGCGTCGTGATCGACCCGGTCGCGTTCATGGAGGAGGTCGCGGCCGTCGAGGCGCGGGGCTACTCGTGCGCGGGCCGCCTCAAGGTGTCGCACACCGCGCACCTCATCATGCCGTACCACAAGGCCCTCGACCGCGCCCAGGAGCGCGGCGCAGGCGACGACGCCATCGGCACGACCGGCCGCGGCATCGGCCCGGCGTACGTGGACAAAGTGGCTCGCCAGGGCATCCGCGTCGTGGACCTGCTGGACCGCGACACGCTCCGCGCCCGCCTCACGGCGGCCATCGAGGAGAAGAACGACCTCCTGAGCCAGATCTACGGCGACGAGCGCCTCGACGTCGACGCGATCGTGGACGAGTACGTCGCCTTCGACCGGCTCATCGACCCGTATGTGACCGACACGGCGGCGTACCTCCAGGACGCGCTCGCGGCCGGCAAGACGATCCTCGCCGAAGGCGCCCAGGGCGCGCTCCTCGACGTGGACCACGGGACGTACCCGTTCGTGACGTCGTCCAGCCCCACAGCGGGGGGCGCCTGCACCGGCCTCGGCATCCCGCCGACGAGCGTCGACCGCGTCATCGGCATCGTCAAGGCGTACTCGACGCGCGTCGGCAACGGGCCGTTTCCGACCGAACTCCTCGATGCCACCGGCGAGCGGCTCCGCGCCGTCGGGCACGAGTTCGGGGCGACGACGGGCCGCCCGCGGCGCTGCGGCTGGCTGGACCTCGTCGCGCTGCGCTACGCGACGCGCCTCAACGGCTTCACCGAACTCGCCGTGACCAAGCTCGACGTGATGACGGGCCTCGACGAGATCCAGGTCTGCACCGCGTACCGCGTCGACGGCAAGACGACGGAGCGCTTCCCGACCGACGCCGCGACGCTGGCCCGCGCCGAGCCGGTCTACGAGACGCTCCCCGGCTTCTCCGGCGACCTCGCGCTCGCGCGCACGATGGGCGACCTGCCCGCCGAGGCGCGCAGCTACCTCGCCTACGTCTCCGAGCGCCTCGGCGTCCCGATCACGACGGTGGGGACCGGCCCCAGCCGCGAGCAGACGATCACGGCGTAGAGTCGGTGGGCAGCAGGCGGTCGTCGGGCCCATTCCGTCGTTCCTTGTCGGTCCACCGCCCACCGCCCCGTTGCAGGCCTACCGCACGAGCACCAAGATCAAGCTCGGCCTCATCGCCGCCGCCGTGGCCATCGCCGTCGCGTCGCTCGTGTTCACGAGCC
>JANPJI010000586.1:0-2041 GCA_031425425.1 Rubricoccaceae bacterium | reverse complement strand
CGAGAGTACGGCGTCCAACCGGGCGCGGAACTGGGGGGCGTTCGGCGACTCGAAATCGATGTCCAGGGCGCGTAGCCGCTCCCGGGCCCGCTCGATGCGATTCTGGACGTTGGCCTCGGTGGTGAGCAGACCGCGGGCGATTTCGGCCGTGCCGAACCCGCAGAGCGTCCGCAGCGCGAAGGCGACGCGTGACTCATCCGGAACGGCTTCGTGGCAGCAGACGAAGAGGAGGCGGAGCGGCTCGTCGCCGATCTCGTCGGCGAAGTGCACCTCGGGCGGTGGCGCTTCCGGCGCGGTCTCGTCTGCCAGGTGCGGCAGCGCCCGCTCGTGGGTCTGCTCCCGCCGCAGCGCGTCGATCGCGAGGTTGCGGGCGGTCCGGTAGAGCCAGCCGGCCGGGTCGTCGGGGACGCCGCGCCGCGCCCACGTCTCCAGGGCTTGCACGAGCGCGGCCTGCACGACGTCCTCGGCAAGGTCGAGTCGGCGCACCCCGAGCGACCGGGTCAGCACGGCGACGAGCCGGCCGGACTCGTGGCGGAAGAAGTGCTCCACCAGGGCGCGCGGGTCGTTCACGCGTACCCGCCCAACTCGCGGATCTCGATCACGTTGTCGCCCGGACACTCCCGGGCGATGGCCACCGCCGCGTCGTAGTCGGCGGCCTGGATCAGGCTGAAGCTGGCGACGAACTCCTTGGCCTCGACGTAGGGGCCGTCGGAGACGATTTCCCCTCTGAGGAGCCGGCCGCCCGGTTTCAGGCCGTCGCCGCCGGGCAGGATCGACCCGCTAAACTTCTGCATCCAGGCGTACCACTGGCCCCCCAGGGCCTGCATCTCCTCGGGCGACGGCCGGGATTGGGGATCGGTGGAGTGGCGAAAGATGAACAGGAACTTCGGCATGAGACGGTTCTCCGGGCGGTTTCACGTGACTGAGCCGGGAACCTTTCCCCCGGCCCTCCGGGGGTACGACGAACGAGGTGCGGCCGGTCCGACACTACCGCCGATTATTTTGTAGAAGTGCTTGCCGTCACCGATTGATGAACGCCTGCGACTCCCAGCCGCTCACGTATCGGAACTGTCGCCTGCATCATCGCCACCGTCGGTGCACGGTGTGGTCTCAGCCGCCACGTCGGCCTTGTCCGCCATCACAGCTTGTGCGCGGCGGAGGATCTCCGTCCACACGAGGGTCAGACGATGCTCCCTCTTCTCGGCAAGCATCGGCCGGATGAGGGCCGCGTCCTGCCGCGCCAGTCCCTCCGCGTTCGGTTCTCCGCAGGCGCGGTGGTAGTTGAGACGCAGTTCGTACTCCTTGGTGCAGTCCCGCTCGAAGAGTGCCTGCACTTCGCGTTTCGTCTCTTCCCATTCCTCGCGGATCCTGTGCGTCAGCGGGTCCGCGAAGACGACACGCTCGAGCACCTGCTCCAGGGGTTCGCCGATGGTGGTGGGGTGGTTGGTCATGCCGCCAGCGTGCGCGCGAGGCGCAAGGGCAGCAGGACTCGAGAGCCGCCCACGGGAGGGTCGATGTTGACTGGGGGCGGCTACTGAGTCCCGCGCCTCTGCAAAGGTGGCGACACGCCCGGCAGGGGGCGGCACGAACAACCGCGCTGCCCCTGGAGGGACATGTCACCGTCTCGCGGGGGCACCACTCCGCCGGCAGAAAAGCGTGAGGTTCGGACCCAGCCGGTTCACCTCGAAGAGGTGAAAGAGGGCTAGCGGGGTATCGACCCACAGCAACATGTTCGCGTTCGAAGTCCTCGACGCGACGAACCGCGCGCAGACCGACCACTCCTCGTTCTCGCCAGGGCGCATGGCGTCGGGTGCGACAAGAAACGCCAGATCGGTGTCGAGCCGGTCCTTCTTCACCACGCGACTGGGCGGGAGGTCGAAGAAGTACTCTGGGTAGCCGACGCTGCCGAACTGCCCCTCCCGGAGGCGGATGTAATCACTCGCGAGCTGGAAGGTGTCGGGGGTCCAGCCGAGTACTGCCAGCCTGACCGACGAGAGGCAGATGAGCCCGACGACGGCAGTCCGCACGGCTGGCGGCAGCG
>JANPJI010000585.1:0-5767 GCA_031425425.1 Rubricoccaceae bacterium | reverse complement strand
GAGAGCGCGTTGAGGTACGCCACGACGTCGGCCGACGTGAGCTCGGGCGGGAGCACCTTGTAGCGCGTGTTCCAGCGCTGGAGCGTGAGCGCGGCCTCCTCCGAGGCGACGGCCTCCTGCGCGATGAGCGTCTGGACCTCGGCCGAGGCGTTCTCGATCGCCGTGATCTGGTCGGTGATCTTCTTCAGCTCCTCGGGCTGCTTCTTCTGCGTCACGTAGTACCCCGCGCCGGCGGCGGCGGCGAGGAAGACGGACAGGATGAGGGTGTTGAGGGCCTCGTTGGACATGTCGGTAGCGGTGGTCCCGAAGGAGGGCAGCGGCAGAGGAGGGAGCCTACGGGGTGGGGGCCGTGGCGGGCTCGATGGGGGCCGCGGCGGCGGCCGCCGCCGGGCCGGCGGACCCGCCGACGGGCGCGGCAGGCGCGGGTGCCGGAGCAGGGGCCGGAGCAGGCGACCCGGAGAGGCCGGCGAGCGGCAGCGGAGCGGGCGCCGGGACCGGCTCGCCGGCCAGCTCGCGCATCACCCGGGCGGTCTGGGGGAGTTCGTGCGGGAGCGCGAGCGTCATCCGGTACTCGAACACCGGGATCTCGCGCAGCGCCTGGAACGAGACCTCGTTGATGGTCGCGTCGAGCCGCTGGGCGAGCCCGACGACGCGGGCGCGCGTCGTGGCGTAGCCGTGGAGTTGGAGCTCGGCCCCGTTCGGGGTCATCTCCTCGATCCACACGCCGCCGGTCTGCGCCGCCGCCCGCGTGGTGCGGAGCAGCGTCTGGGTCCAGAGGTCGGTGTCGATCAGCAGCGAGTCCAGGACGACCATGTTGGCCGTGAGCTCCTCCTTGCGCAGCCGGAGGCTGTCGATGCGGGCCTGGAGCTCTGGCGCGGACATCCGCGTCTCGGGCGGGAACTCGGCGAGGCGCTGCTGGGCGTCCGCGATCTCGTTCTTCTGCTGCACGTAGAGGTACATGAAGAACACGACCGAGAGGAAGAGCAGCACCCCGGCGACGAGCGTGTGCCACGCGAACGAGAGGTCCAGCTTGCGGCCCGCGCGGCGGAGCGCCTCGGGGAGCAGGTTGGCGTCCTCGAACGGGCCGCTGCCCTTACCCGGCCGGAGGTGCCCGGCGAGAGCCGCTCCGGTCGCCTCGACGAGGCTCGGCGCGAGCGGGCCGTACGGCCCGACGAGGCCGAGGCGCGCCATGCCCTCGCGGAGCGTCTCGACGCGCGCCTCGGGGTAGAACGCCGCGAAGCCCTGGACGAGCTCGCGCTCGCGCTCCTCGGCCATCACGATCACGTTGTGGACCGTCCCGACGCCCTGGACGTCCTGCTGGAGCAGCACGCGCGAGCAGATCGTGTCCGGCCCGTCGAAGGCCGTGACCGACTGCATCATCTCGTAGTGGTGCAGCTGGCCGCCGGCGAGCAGCAGCACGATCGTGTCCTCGGTGCCGACGCGCACGAGGGCTGTGTTCTCGTTCGGCTCGGCGGGCATCGTCAGCCGCGCGAGGCCCACGAGCAGCGGCACCTCGGCCTCGATCGTCCGGAAGGCCGTCTTGCGGTACTGGCTCTGCTCGCGGAGCAGGAACAGGCTCGGCGCGACGGGCTCGCTGGCCGTCGGCATGACGGCGAAGTAGCGCTGGTGGCCGTCGCGGGCCGTCATCGGGATGAAGGCCGTCCGCTCCTTGTCCGCCGTCGGATGCTCCTTCTGGAGCAGGGCCACGAGGCGGTCGCGCTTGACGGCCCCGCCGGCCAGTGCCCCGGCGCTCTCGGCCGCGTCCTTCTTGGGCTTGCCGGGCTTCCCCTTCTTGGTCTCGGGGGCGACCGATAGCTCGGCGTACTCGACGTCGGGCGCGCCGACGACGAACGCGAGCGCGGGCCGCGCGAAGCCGGCCTGCTGGCACTCCTCGAGGATGTCGCGGATCTCGTAGACGACCGGCTGCGCCTGGACGGCGTTTGCGGAGCTGCCCGGCTCCAGCATCGCGTCGAAGCTCATCTCGGAGTCGCTGCCGAGGCCGGCGAACTCGGCCGAGAAGTCGATCTGGCCCGCGCCCCCGAACTGGATGGCGCTGTCGTCCGTCTCGATGTCGACGGTCTCGGGCGTGAGCGCGCCGACGTCCACGGCCCCGGTCCCGGAGGCGCCGTCGGCGCGGTTGCGGACGAACTGCCGCAGCGGCTCGTACCCGTCGGCGGTGGGCCGGACGAGCACGCCGAACACCTGCCGCGGCGTCACGTGGAGGCCGAGCAGGAGCGCGTCCTTGCTCCGGGCCGCGCCGCGGGCCGCGCCGCGAGCGGCCGAGCGGCCCTTGCGGCCGGTCGCGGGCGCGGCGGCGTCGGGGGCCAGTTCGGGGGCCGTGTCGGGCGCGACGGCGAAGTCGAGGGTGTCGGACATCTGAGGCGGGGGCGTAGAAAAGAGCGGGCGGGGTCGAATCTCAGAGATCAGGCAGCCTGCAAGAGCTGCTGCTTCCAGGCCACCTGGCGTGGCTAGGCGGCCTGCAAGAGCTGCTGATACCGCTTCTTGTTGTTGGCGTACTGGAGGCCGGTCTCGGACGTGATCTTGCGCTCGCGGACGAGCCGCGCGAGGTCCTGCTCCAGCGTGGTCATGCCCTGCTTGGCACCCTCCCACATCATCTGGTAGATCTCGCCGGTGTTGTTGTTGAGGATGGCGGACTTGACGGACGACGTCACCCAGAGCACCTCCTTGCAGAGCACGCGGCCGCCGCCGATCTTGGGCGGCAGCTTCTGCGACACGACGCAGTTGAGCACGTCGGCGAGGCGCGCGCGGACGCGGCTCTGCTCGGCCGGCGCGTACTCGGCGACCATGCGGTCCAGGCTCTCGACAGCAGACGCGGTGTGGAGCGTCGAGAACACCTTGTGGCCGGTGTCGGCGGCCTCGATCGCGGCGTCGATCGTCTCGGGGTCGCGCATCTCCCCGATCATGATGATGTCGGGGTCCTGGCGGAGCGCCTGCTGGACGCCGGCCTTGAACGACGGCACGTCCGGCCCGACCTCGCGGTGCCGGATGATGCACCGGTCCGGGGCGTGGACGTACTCGAGCGGCTTGGCGATAATGACGATGTGGCCGTCGAAGTCGTGGTTGTTGGCGTCGATGATCGAGTCCAGCGTGGTGCTCTTGCCCGAGCCGGTGACGCCGGTCACGAGGGCGAGCCCGGCCTTGACGTTCGAGAACAGCAGCCCGCGCTGGATGACCGGGTGGAACCCGAGCGACGCGATGTCGCGGACGGAGTCGTTGATCGCGCGGAGGCAGACGCCGAGGTGCAGGTTGTCGTAGTAGGCCGTGCAGCGGAAGCGGAGGCGCTCGCCCTCGGCGTTCTGGATCTGGTACGAGAAGTCCGCCGACCTCGACTCCCACAGGTCGGCGAGCTGGCGCTCGGAGAGCAGGTTGAGGACCAGCACGTCGATGTCGTCGAGCGACTGCATGCCGGTCTCGAAGAGCGGCTTCTTGTCGCCGTCGACGCGGTACCACACGCGGCCGCCCGTCGCCGGGCCGCCCATGTCGAGGTCGGAGGCCCCCATCGGGTGCATCCGACCGACGTACTGCTCGATGAAGTCGCGGAGCTCCTGGCGCTGCTCGGCCGAGAGCCGGCCGAGCTGCTCGGTGTAGAACTTCAGCCGCTCCTCGCCGACGAAGAGCTTGGGCGCCGAGCGCGCGATCTGGCGGGCCAGCCCCGGGAACCGGTGGAAGCCGTCGCTGTCGGTCGCCGCGCTGTGGTGCGCCGGCGCAGAGTCCATCGGGGGCGCGGCGGCCATCGGGGGTGCGGCCGGCGTCGCCGGGGCGAAGCCGGGCAGCGGCATCGACGGTACCACGCCCGGCGACGCGGCCTGCATGGGGGTCGACCACGACGGGGGCATCGCAGCGCCAGGGAGGCCGCCGCCCGGCTGGCCGTCGCCCGGAACGGACGCGGCGGGGGCAGGAGGACCGGGGAAGCCGGGCGGAGGCGGAAACGGGGTCACAGGCGGGGTGAGGATCGACGGACGACGGCAGGCAAGGGGCGGGCCACGGCAACGGGCATCGGCCTGCGCCGCCTGCGAGCCCGTTCGGGGCGTTCAATCTGGCCGGAATGGAGCGTTTCCTACCCATCTGCGGCACGATTGGTAACTGGTGCGCACCGCCTCGGCGCGTGGACGGACCCCGCACCGCCCCGCCGGCGGGCACGACAAAGGGGGCCGTCGGAGCCTGACACAGCGAGGCCGGCCCCCCCTCAGGAGAGCCGGCCTCGGACGCGCGACCAGGACCGCGGCGCTGTCAGGACAGAGGGGCTGTCAGGATCCCCGACAGATGAGGTAGTCGTTGTGCCGACCCATGTGACCGTTGGTCCAGCCACTCTCGTTGATGCAGATCCGCTGCTCGTTGCTCTCGTTGCCCGGCGGGCGGTGCAGCACGTAGACCTTCTTGTTGCCCTGGCAGGTGCAGTCGGCCCCGTTGGACGTCCCCGGCGGGGGCGGCGGCGGCGGCGGGGGCGGCGGCGGCGGGGCGGTGTCCGAGTCGGACGTCGTCGGTACCGCGCAGGCCGCATTGGCCGAGTTCTCGGCCACCTGCCGCGCCTGCCCCTCAATGCTGGAGAGCGGCGTCAGCGTGACCTCGATGACCTGGTCGTCGAAGTCGGGCGTGCTGCCCGAGTCGCGGAGCAGGCGGTAGCCGTTGGTGTCCACCGTCGGCCAGCCGTTGCCGGCGTAGCCGTTCGCCTTGATGTTCTGGAGCGCGTTGAAGACCTGGCCAGTGGGCACGAGCTTCCAGGCCTCGTTGTGGATGTCCTCGAACCCGATCCGCCAGCGCTGCCGGTTGTCGGGGTGCTGCTCGACGAAGCCCCAGACGTCCTCCTGCGCCTCGTTGAGCGAGCCCGCCGGCACGATGAGCGCGTTGTGGGTGTGGTTGAAGGTGCTCGCGTTGTAGGTGTAGGACCGGGTGTAGGCGCGGGCCGCGCAGGTGCTCATGTCGGGCGGCCGGCTGGAGCAGTTCTCGTCGACGCCGATGAAGAAGTTCATCTGCGTGCCGGGCTCGACGACGATCTCGCGGGCCGGCCGGGCCGTCCGGCGGTCCGAGTTGTCGGCCGGGAAGAGGAGCTGCGCCGTCGGGATCGTCCCCGCTGCCATCGTGGGCGTGTAGGCCTGGTAGAAGACGGCCGAGCAGTAGCCCGCCGTCGAGTCGATGAAGCGGACGTTGACAAGGCTCGGCTCGCGGGACGTCAGCACGGGCACGCGGTACTCGTCGTGCATCGTGTAGGTGCTCCGGTGCGTGCCGGTCCGGCCGTCGTACCCGAACATGCCTGTCGAGACGAGGCGGACGCTGTGGCCCGACGTCAGCTCGGCCCGGACGGTGTAGCGCCCGCCGGCGTACTGGCCGCTGGTGTACGTCCCGGAGCGGCCCTGGAAGTTCGCGCCGTTGAACTCCTGGACGGCCTCGACGAGGCGCTCGCCGTGGTCGCGGATGTCGCCCATGCCGACGTTGAACGCCGAGACGGCGATCTCACGGGCGATGGTCTCCTCCTCGTAGCCGCGCTGGGCGCGCGCGGTCCGGCCCTCGCTCTCCTGCGAGGTGAAGATCTGGGTGGACAGCGCGAAGCCCGCGCCCAGGACGATCAGTAAGAGTGCTTTTCCCATGGGGGTCGACGCAGGGTCAGGAAGGAGTGGGGAAGGCTTAGGGGCAGACGGACGGCGGACGGCAGGTCGGCGGCGCCCAGTACGGGCGGACCTTCATCGTGCGGACCCAGTACAGCTCGCGGATGTAGTTGTCGGGCTTGAGCACGTACTCGGGCACGACC
>JANPJI010000584.1:0-2244 GCA_031425425.1 Rubricoccaceae bacterium | reverse complement strand
GAGGCGCGCGTCGACGCGCAGAAGGCGCGCACGGGCCGCCTCCACGACGACGACTGGCCCAAGCTGGCCCGGGCGGCCGGCAAGCTCTCGTCCGCCCCCATCTTCATCGACGACACGCCCGCGCTCGGCATCCTCGAGCTGCGCGCCAAGTGCCGGCGGCTCAAAGCGGAGCACGACATCGGGCTCATCATCGTGGACTACCTGCAGCTGATGCACGGCACACAGCAAACGCAGGGCAACCGCGAGCAGGAGATCGCGCAGATCTCGCGCTCGCTCAAGGGCCTCGCCAAAGAGCTCAACGTGCCCGTGATCGCGCTCGCGCAGCTCTCGCGCGCCGTCGAGACGCGCGGCGGCGACAAGCGCCCGCAGCTCTCGGACCTTCGCGAGTCGGGCTCGATCGAGCAGGACGCCGATGTCGTGATGTTTATCTACCGCGCCGAGCGGTACGGAATCACGGTCGACGAGGCGGGCAATTCGACCGAAGGCCTCGGCGAACTCCTCATCGGGAAGCAGCGCAACGGACCCATCGGCGACGTCAAGGTGGCCTTCGTGAACCAGTTCGCCCGCTTCGAGAACCTCACGAGCTACGTCACCTCGAACGCCGACGGCGGCTACGGCGACTCGTACGGGCAGGAGTCGTACGGGCAGGACATGGGGCCGGGCTACGACGACCCGTATGGCGGCGCGCCGCCGCTGCCGCCGCCGCCCTCCGCCGACCCGTTCTGATGCCGCCCGTCGTCAACCTCGCCGATAAGCTGACCCGATTCTCCGAGCACTGGTCGCCGCGCGTCGTGGCCGAGCTGAACGACGTCCAGTTCAAGCTGGTCAAGTTCCAGGGCGAGTTCGTGTGGCACCGCCACGACGACACCGACGAGGCGTTCCTCGTGCTCGCGGGCGAGATGGAGATTGCCTTTCGCGAGCCCGGCGGCGAACGCACGGTGACGGTCCGTGCGGGCGAGATGGTCGTCGTGCCGCGCGGTGCGGAGCACGTCACGCGCGCCGCAGCCGAGTGCCACGCGCTCATCGTCGAGCCCCGCGGCGTCGTGAACACGGGCGAGGTGGGCGGTGCCTTCACGGCCCCGAACGACGTCTGGGTGTAGCTCGCTAGCCCGCTAGCCAGGCGGGGAGGTCGGCGAGGCGCGGCAGCGTCGCGAACACGGCCGCCGCCTCGTCGTGGGGCGCAGCGACCTCGTGGACCCATGTGACCGCATACGGAACGTGGACCGCCTGCGCCCCGATGGCGACCACCGGGAGCACGTCCGAGCGGACCGAGTTGCCGACCATCACGAACCGCTCCGGTGCGACGCCCTGCCGCCGGAGCACGGCCCGGTACGCCGCCTCGTCCTTCTCGGAGAGGATTTCGACGGCCGCGAAGTGCTCCCCGAGTCCCGACCGCGCGAGCTTGGCCTCCTGGTCCAGCAGGTCGCCCTTGGTGACGAGCGCGACCCGGTGGTCCACGGCGAGCGCCTGGACCGCCTCGGCGACGCCGTCGAGCAGGTCGACCGGATGCGCCGTCATGGCCCGGCCGAGGTCCACGATGGCCTGTACCTCGCGGCCCGAGACGCGCCCGTCGGTGAGCTCGACGGCCGTCTCGATCATCGACAACACGAACCCCTTGATGCCGTAGCCGAAATGCGCCAGGTTGCGCATCTCGACGGCGTGAAGCCGTTCGTCGATCCAGGCGGCGTCGTGGTAGCGCGCGAGGAGCGCGCGAAACTCGGCCTGCGTGGCCTGGAAGAGCGGCTCGTTGTGCCAGAGCGTGTCGTCGGCGTCGAGCCCGACGAGGTCGAAGCGCGTGGACATGTGGCAGCTCAGGTGAGAGTGGAAAACGGCGGGACGGCGTCCACGAACGTCCAGCCCACGCCCTCGCGGACGCAGCAGTAGCGCACCCGGCCATTGTCGATGACGAGCACCCCAGCGCCGAGGACGGCGTTGTAGCGCGCGAGCTGGTCGAACGTCGCCTGCGACACGGCCACGCCGGGGGCCTTGCACTCGGCGAGCAGGAGCGCCGCGCCGGAGCGGCCGTACGCGACGGCGTCGGCCCGCCACGTCTTGCCGCCGAAGGCGAGCCCCTTCTCGACCGCGAGCAGGCCGACAGGGTAGCCCAGCGCGATCAGGTCGGCGCGGAGAAGCTGGCGAACGCCCTCCTCGGGCGTGAGCGCGACGTAGCGGCGGCGGACTGGGTCCAGCACGAGCGTCCGGCCGCCCTCGACCTTCGTCACGAGGGCGCTCACGCCGGTTGCC
>JANPJI010000583.1:0-7854 GCA_031425425.1 Rubricoccaceae bacterium | reverse complement strand
GCATCGTCGTCGGGGCATTCGACGAGACGCTCGCCGGCGCGTGCGCCGCGCACGGCCCGTTCGACCTCGTCTTCGTGGACGGCCACCACGAGCGCGCCGCGGCGCTGCGCTACGTCGAGGCCGTGCGGCCTTTTCTGGTGCCGGGGGCGGTCGTGGTGCTGGACGACGTCGAGCCCGGCCGGCCGGTCCGCACGGCCTACACGGCGTTGCGCGCCGGTGGCGTGCCGGGGGTCTGGCTCGGAAAGTGGGGCGTGCTCCTGCCGGCGGCGGACCCGAATGCAGACGATGGGGGAGCCGCACGCGGGCTCGCGCGTCCCACGCCGCTACCGGCCGGCACGCCCTAGCCGCCCCGAACCGACTTATCGCGACGCCCTGCGGCGCGCCCGACCTCATGCCGACTCCCCCCCCCCCGACCGACGCCGAACTCGTCTCGTCCTACCTCGACGACGGCGACCAGCGGGCGTTCTCGCAGCTCCTCGCCCGCCACCAGGAGCGCCTCTTCGGGTACCTCGTCGGGATGGTCCGCGACCGGGAGGTCGCCAACGACCTCTTCCAGGAGACCATGTTCCGGGCCATCCAGGCCATGCACGAGCGCCGCGGGTCCTACGAGGAGCAGCAGGGCCGCTGGCTCGCGTGGACGATGCGGATCGCCCGCAACGCCGCCCTCGACTGGCTCCGCAGCCGGAAGAAGTGGTCCGACGTGGACCGCGGCGGCAATGAGGACGACGGGCCGTCGTTCTGGGACCGTCTGCCGGACGACGCGCCGGACGCCCAGGCGCTGCTCGGCCGGGCCACGCTGTGGTCCGAGGTGGAGTCTGCCATCGACACGCTCCCGCCGGAGCAGCGCGAGGTCGTCCTGATGCGCCACCAGTCCGAGTTGACGTTCCGCGAGATCGCCGAACTCACCGGCGTCTCGATCAACACCGCCCTCGGGCGCATGCGCTACGCGCTGATCAACCTCCGCAAGACGCTCGAACCCGAGTACTTCGACGACACGACCGGCGACGTCCCGGGAGCCCCCCGCCGCGCGCAGGAACGCGTCTGACCGACAATGCCCGCCGTGGCCGACACGGCTGCCCTCTTTTCCACACACCAGAACGACTGACCGACCCGTTCGCTACGCCCTCCCTCTGACGATCATGTTTGACGCCCTGACTCCGCTCCGCCGCGCCTACGGCGTGGAGGTGCCCGGCGCGACGCCGTCCGTTGTGGCGGACCGCATCGGGCCGACCGGAGCCGGTGGGCCTTCCGACGAAGACGCCCGCCGGTCCGCCGAGACGGCCCTTCTGCTCCAGACCCGCGCGGCCGTCACGGCTGCCGTTGCCGCCCAGGACCGCACGCCGGCTCCGGCCGTCCTCGCCTCCGTCCTTGCCGAGGCCGCACGGACGAGCGCCGAGGCGCTCACGCCGCTCGCCGCCGTCCGCACGCTCTACGGCGAGCTCGCAACGTCCGCCGGCCCGGCCGTCGAGGCCGCGATCCTGGCGCAGAGCCGGGCCGCCGTTGAGGCGTCCGCCCGCCCGCAGCGGCCGTCCGAAGCGGCGGTTGCGGCTGTCCTCGCCCGCGCCGCCGAGGCGAGCCGCCTCGCGCCCGTCCCCGACGCCGCGGTGTCCACCCCGGCGTTCGCTCCGCTCGCCGTCGCGTACGGCCTTCCGGCGAGCGCCTCGGCCGGCGCACCGGCTCCCGTCGAGACGACGTTGCTCCTCCAGTCGCGCACGCTCCTCGACGCCGCGCCGTCGGGTGCCGGGCCGTCCGACGCCGTAGTCGCCGCCATCCTCGCGCGTGCCGCGGTGCAGCCTGCGTCCCGCACGGCCCCGGCGCGTCCGGAGGTTGCGGCCGACCGCTCGCCTGTTCGGGCGGCGCGCTCGGCGCGCCGCATCGGCGCGTGGGCGAGCGGGGCCGTGCTGGCCGCGGCGCTCGTCGTGGCGCTGCTGCCGCGTCCGGCCGGTGCCCCCGAGGTGCCCGTTGCCGCGTCGACGTTCGCCGAGGCGCAGCCCGCTCGGTCTGCCGTGGCGGACGCCTCGGACGATGTCTCGACGGATTCTCCGGACGCAGCTCCGTTGCCGGCCGACGCTCCGGCCGGTGCTCCCGCGGGGGACCTTGTCGCCTCTGCGGCTCCGGCACTCTCCGCCGCTGCGCCGGTGGCGTTCGCAGCCCCGGTCCCGCCGCGTGCAGTTCCCCCTCCCGCGCCCCGACGCGTGACGACGCCTCCGGCTGCACCCCGTGAGACTCGCCCGACTCCTGCACCGAGCGACGCCGCGCCGGCCGAGACGGCGCTCGCTTCGGCCAGCGCTCCGGCCGAGGAGGCCTGGGACGCGCCCGACGACGTTCGCGTGCTCTCGCTCCGCCTCCAGGAACTCCGCCGCGGCAATGCTGGCCTCGGGTGGGACGCCCCCGCTGAAGCCTTCGGCGCGCCGACGACCGGCCCGGCTGGAGCGACGCCCGGCCTCCGGAGCGTCCGCGAGACCGTCCCGGCTGGCCGCGCCCGGCTCCGCACCGCACCCGACACCGGGGACCGATGACCGCCCGTCTCCTCGCGCTCCTCTGCGTTCTGGCACCGCTCGCGGCGGTCGCCCAGTCCGTCCCGGCGACCATCCAGCGGAGCACGATGTCCGGTGCTGATGGCCACCTGCTGGAAATCCGCGACGGGGCCATCCACCTCGACGGGGCCGTCCTGCACGGGGCCGCGCCGGCGGGCCTCGACCTGACCGGGCTCACGCTCTCGCTCGACTACAGCGGGCCGATCACACCGGTCGTCGAGGTGGACGGGCAGGCGTACGTGCTCGAAAACGGACGGCTCGTCCGGTTCGAGGAGTCCACGCGCGCCGGCGAGCGGATTTACGTCCTCGGCGAGGCGCAGCCGGACCCCGGAGCCGTGGGGGCGATGGACGACGACCGCCTCGCGCTCGTGAGCCAGGAGGCGTACCTCCGCGAACTCGAAGAGCGCGACCAGGCGCTCTACGACAAGATGCAAAACGAGCAGGCCCTCGAACGGCGGGTCGACGAACTCGCGCAGAGCGTCCGCCGCGCCCCGGAAGGCCCCGAGCGGACGCGCCTCCACGGCGAACTCCGCGAGCGCCTCGTGGACCTGTTCGCGCTCAAGCAGCAGATCCGCCGCGAGGAGATCGACCGGGCACAGGCCGAGATCGACGCCGTCCGCCAGCTTCTCGACGCCCGCGACGCGCAGCGCGACGCGATCATCGACAGCCGGCTCCGCGGGCTCTGCGGCGAGTAGGGCACGGGTTGGAAGAAAGGAAACGCGGCGTATCCGTTCCCGCCTGCGAGCGGGCGCGCACCCGCGCGCCGCACGGACCGACAGAATGCCCGGCCGCGGCGTAAACAGGGCATTCCCATGCTCCAGGCAAATTGAGAGGGCCGCTCGGCGGCCGAGGCTCTACCGGACCGCCCGTTCTGGCACGATCTTGTAGCGCCCGTCCGTCTTTCCAGACGACTCGCCTCAGCGCCCTCTGCCATGTCTGTTGTGACCCGCCTCCGGCTCGTCCTCGCCGTGCTCGTGGCCGGCCTCCTCCCTCGCCCGGCTGCCTCCACACCGGCTCCGACGGGCACCAGCCGAGCCCACGACGTCGCAGCGGTCGATGCCGTCTCGTTTGAGACCGCGGGCGGCAGCCTCACCGTCCGGGTTCACACGACGGCCCGCGTGCGCTCGTTCTCGGTGGACCGGCAGGGGCGGACCATCCAGCTGGTCCTGTTCGGGGCACGCCTCGCGCCGACGATGGAGCGCGGCCGCGCCGAGCAGCCCGTCCGCGACTACCGCGTCGAGGCCGCCGACGACCGCGTGACGGTGACGTTCGACGCGCCCGGCAGCCCGGAGCCGCAGGCCTACCTCGATCCCGGCTCGACGGCCCTGCTGCTCACGTTCGGCGGGCCGGCACCGCGCCGCGCCGTGGCGTGGGGCGGCGTCTCCGTCCCCGACGCGCCCCTTCCCGTGGCTACGGCGTCGCGCCGCACCACGCCGACCCGCCGCCGCGCGGAGCCCGCCGTCGAGGCACCCGCTGCCCGTTCGTGGCCGGCGTCCCCGCCCTCGACCCAGCCGGCGGTCGTCGTGCCGTACTCGCCCGGTGCGGCGCCGACGGACGCCGGCAGCGGAGCCAACTGGCGCCTCGACACCATCGTGCTCGACGCCGGCCACGGCGGCCACGACATCGGCGCGACCTACCACGGCGTCCGCGAGAAGGACATCACGCTCGGGGTGGTCCGCCACCTCGGGCGGATGCTCGAGAGCGAACTCGGCGTCCGGGTGGTGTACACGCGCACCGACGACCACTTCGAGACGCTACGCGACCGCGGGCGCATCGCCAACCGCGCCGGCGGCAAGCTCTTCGTCTCGATCCACGCCAACGCGGCCGGCTCGGCGAGCGCGTCCGGCACGGAGACCTACTTTCTCGCCCCCCACCGGTCGACGAGCGCGCAGGAGGTCATGGACCGCGAGAACGCGGTGATCCAGCTGGAGACGGCCCCGGACCTCTACGCCGAGTTCACCGACCAGGGCAACATCCTGCAGGCGATGGCGATGAGCGCGTACCAGGAGGAAAGCCAGGCGCTCGCACGCCTCGTCGAGGGCCAGTTTCTCGGGCAGCAGCGGCGCAGCCGCGGCGTCAAGCAGGCCGGCTTCCTCGTGCTCTGGGCCGCGTCCATGCCGGCGATCCTCGTCGAGACCGGGTTCGTCTCGAACCTCGCCGAGGCGCGCCTGCTGAGCAGTTCGGCCGGCCAGGAGCAGACTGCGCGCGCCGTCTTCCAGGCCATCGCGGCGTACAAAGGCCGCTACGAACGTGGCCTGCGCCTCGCGGCGCGGTAGAGGACCGGAGGACCGGATGACGGGTGCGAAGTTCCACCGCTCACCGCTCACCGCTCACCGCTCACCGCTCACCGTGACTGACCGCCTCCTCGCTGCTGTCCGCACCGTCTCGGACTTCCCCTCGCCGGGCATCTCCTTCAAGGACCTCACGCCGATCCTTGCACGTCCGGACCTTTTCGACGAGGCGCTCGGTCGCCTCGCGGTCCCGTGGGCCGATGCCGGCGTGACGCACGTCGTCGGGATCGAGGCGCGCGGATTCTGGTTCGGGGCCGCGCTCGGGGCGCGCCTCGGAGCCGGCTTCGTGCCGGCCCGAAAGCCGGGCAAGCTGCCCGCGGACGTCCTGAGCGCCTCGTACGCCCTCGAATACGGCACGGACACCGTCGAACTTCACGCCGACGCCTTCGCGGGGACGGCGGCCCCGCGCGTGCTCGTCCACGACGACGTGGTGGCGACCGGCGGGACGGCCGCGGCGGTCTGCGCGCTCGTCGCCGAGGCGGGGGCCGAGGTGGTCGGCGTCTCCGTCGTGCTGGAGATCGCGTTCCTCGACGGCCGGGCGCGCCTGCCCGCCGGAGTCCGCCTCGGTGCCGTGCTGACCGTCTGACGCGGCGCGTCAGCGGACGGCGATGCAGGCGATCTGGACGCGCGCGCCGCGCGGGAGCGTTCCGATCTCGATCGTCTCGCGGGCCGGCTGGGCCGCGCTGACGTAGCGCGCGTAGACCTCGTTGACGGGCGCGTAGTCGGCCACGTCGCGGAGGTAAACCGTCGCCTGGACGACGTGCCGGAAGTCCATGTCGGCCGCGTGGAGCACGGCCTCGATGTTATCGAGCGCGCGCGCGGCCTCCTCCTGGATGTCGCCCTCGACGAGCACGCCCGTCGCCGGGTCGAGCGCGATCTGGCCCGAGCAGTAGAGCGTGTCGCCGACGAGGACGCCTTGGCTGTACGGCCCGATCTCGGCCGGCGCGCCGGCCGGGTGGATGCGCTCGCGGCGCGACGGGGGAGGGACGGCCACGGATTGATGCTGGGTTCTGACCCCAAGGTCCGACGGACACGCCCCGCGGACAATCGAAGACGCGCCCAACTCGTCGGCCGCCCGGACGGCCCCACTGGTGCCCCCGCTATCTTTGCCTCCTGCACAGACACCGGTCTCCATGAGCCGCCACGGCCGCGTACTCGTCGCCATGAGCGGCGGCGTCGACTCGTCCGTCACCGCAGCCATCCTCCACGAGGCGGGCTATGAGGTCGTCGGGGTGACCATGAAGACGTGGGACTACGAGTCGTCGCTCGGCGGCTCGGGGGTCTCGCGGGCGGGCTCGAAGACGGTCTCGGGCTGCTGCTCGCTCGACGACATGAACGACGCCCGCGCCGTCGCCGTGAAGCTCGGCGCGACGCACCTCGTCGTGGACATCCGCGGCGAGTTTGGGACGGCCGTCACGGACCGGTTCGTCGCGGACTACCTCGCCGGGCGCACGCCCAACCCGTGCGTGCTGTGCAACACGCATGTCAAGTGGGGCGCATTGCTCCGGCGTGCCGACGCGCTCGGCTGCGAACACATCGCGACAGGCCACTACGCGCGCCTGGGCACGGCCGCAGCCCCCGACGGGGCGATCCGCCACACGGTCTCGCGCGGGGTCGACCGCGCCAAGGACCAGTCGTACGTCCTCTGGGGCGTCGCACAGACGCACCTCGCGCGGACGCTCCTGCCGCTCGGCAGCCGCACCAAGCCCGAGATCCGGGCGCTCGCCGCCGAGATGGGCCTCGCCGTGGCGGACAAGAAGGACTCGTACGAGATCTGCTTCGTCCCCGACGACGACTACCGCGGCTACCTCCGCCGCCGCGTGCCCGGCCTCGACGCGCGCGGCGACGGTGGGCGCTTCGTCCATGCCGTCACGGGTGAGACGGTCGGGACGCACCGCGGGGCGCCGTTCTACACCGTCGGGCAGCGCCGTGGGCTCGGGCTATCGGCGCCCGAGCCGACGTACGTCACGGCCATCGACCCGGCCCCCAACACGGTCACGGTCGGTCCCCGCGAGGCGCTCGGCGCGCGCGCCCTTACCGCGGACGGCGTCGTGTGGGGGGGCACGTCGGGGTTCGAGACCGAGGCGCGCGTCCTCGCGCAGGTCCGTGCGCACGGCCCCGCCGAGCCGGCCCTCGCCCGGCAAACGGGGCCGGACACGATTGAGGTCGTCTTCGAGACGCCGCGGTCGGCGGTCGCCCCGGGGCAGGCCGTCGTGCTGTACACCCCCGATGCGGAGGGCGGCCAGACAGTCCTCGCCGGCGGGTGGATCGCGACGACGGCTTCCGGGGCATCGCCCGAGGCCGACCCGGCGTACGTCGCCCTCCCGACGCTGTGACGGACCGTGCCGAGACGCGCACGCGCGAGTGCCCCGCCTGCGCCATGGACGGCCCGGCGGACGCGGCCGAGTGCCCGTTCTGCGGCTACGAGTTCCCCGTCCTGCGGGCGGGCACGCGCGCCTCGGCGTGGCTCATGATCGCCCTCGCAGCTGGCGTCGCCTCGGTCGTGGCGTACGTGCTCGGCTGAGCCCGCAGCTCTACAGGACCGGCGCGAGCAGGCGCGTCGCGCTGGCGGCGAAGCGGAACCCGAACGACTTCTCGGCGAGCAGGTCACGGGTGAGCGGGGTCGCCCGCGCGAAGTCGGCCTCGAGCATCGCCGCGACCTGGTCGCAGAAGTCCGGGTCGCGGACGACGACGGTCGTCTCGAAGTTGAGCATGAACGAGCGGTTGTCGAAGTTGGCCGTCCCGACCGTCGCGAAGTCGCGGTCCACGAGGGCCACCTTCTCGTGCAGGAAGCCCTCCTCGTACAGGAAGACCTTCACGCCGACCCGCGTGATCTCGTCGAGGAACGCGTAGGGCACGAACGTGAACAGCACGCTGTCGCTCTTGCGCGGCATCAGCACGCGGACGTCGACGCCGCGCAGCGCAGCGAGCGCGAGCGCGCCGAGGATGCGCCCGTCGGGGACGAAGTAGGGCGTCGCGATCCACAGCCGCTCCTCGGCGGACTCGATGGCGTGGGTGTACAGCAG
>JANPJI010000582.1:0-2417 GCA_031425425.1 Rubricoccaceae bacterium | reverse complement strand
GCCCAGAGCTGCGTCGTCGTGGCTGTCGAGAAGAGCCGGCCCGCGGCGACGCCCGGCAGGTCGACGCGCCCCGAGTCCAGCAGGACCGTCATCCAGCGCGCCATGTCGGCCGCGGTTGCCGTGATGCCCGCCGCCGGGTTGGCGTTCTCGCCGTCGAACACGGCCACCGGGACGGTCCGGCCCTCGACCGAGGCGTAGGTGCCGGACACGTTGGCCGCGCCGTCGCCTGCGATTCCCTCGCCGACGCTCGCGCGCGTGTCAACCATCCCGAGGCGGTCCAGGATGCGCGTCTGCACGAACGCCTCCCACGTCTGGCCGCTCACCGCCTCGACGACCTCGCCGGCGACCATGTAGAGCACGTTGTCGTACGCGTACTGGCTGCGGAAGCTCGTCGCGAGGGGCAGGTGGCGCAGGCGCTCGACCGTCTCCGCGCGCGTGAGCGTCGAGGCGGGCCACCACAGCAGGTCGCCCGCGCCGAGGCTCAGGCCGGACCGGTGCACGAGCAGGTCGCGGACCGTCAGCTCGGCCGTCACGTACGGGTCCGACAGCGCGAAGCCGGGCAGGTAGCGCGTCACCGGCGCGTCCCACGCCACGAGGCCGTCCTCGACGAGCATCCCGAGCGCGACCGCCGTGAAGGCCTTCGAGTTCGAGGCGATCCCGAAGCGCGTCCGCTCGTCTACCGGTGCGTTTTCGCCGAGGCGTCGCGTGCCGTAGCCCCGCGCGAGCACCACCTCGCCGTCCTGGACGATGGCGACCGAGACGCCGGGGACGTCGAACGTGGACATTACGTGGGCGACGGTCGCGTCGAAGTCCGGCGGGAGGGCCGTCTGCGCCCCGGCGGGGGCAGCGAGCAGAACGGCGGCGAGCAGGACGAGGCGGAGCAGCATCGGGCGAAGCGGCAGGTTCGAGGCGCAACCTACGCGCGCCCACGGCCTGGCCTGAGCAGGAGTCCAGTCTGGCGGTCTCGCCCCCGCAGCCGCGTGCCGTTCGCCTTCGACCTGCGCCTCGTCGCCCGAGGCGTGTAGGTTGCGGGACCGCTGCGCTGCGCCCGTGCCGTTTACCCCGTACCACTTTGGCCCCGGCCTCCTCGTCAAGGCCGCCGCGCCGCGGGCCTTCTCCCTCACGGCGTTTGTCGCCGCCAACGTCGCCATCGATGTCGAGACGGGCTTGAACATGCTCGCCGGGCGCACCCCGCTCCACGCGACGCTCCACACGTTCCCCGCGGCCGCGGCCGTCGGGCTCGCCGCCGGTCTCGCCGTGTGGGCCGCCGAGCGACTTGTCGGGCCGGCAGCCGGGGCCGAGGCGCAGCGCGGGCCGGCCGTCGCGGGCGGGCTCCTCGGTGGACTGAGCCACTCGCTGCTCGACGGGCTGATGCACGCCGACATCCGCCCGTTCCTTCCCCTCACCGAGGCGAACCCGCTGTTCCGGCTCGTCGGCGTCGCGACGCTCCACGAGATCTGCGTCGTGTTCGGCGTGGCGGGGCTCGGCTGGCTCCTGGCCCGGTGGGCGTTCGGTGCCATGCGGCCCGCCTGACGCCTCGCCGAGTCCGGCTCCTCCGAAGGCGAACAGGGTCTCGCAGCACCGGGCGGTAGCTTTCGCGACTGCCCTCCGCCCGCCTCGTGCCCGTCACCCCCGAAGTCGACCGATTCGACCCCGTCGCCGTCGAGCTCGACGTCCTCGCGCGCTGGAGCCGCGACGACACCTTCCAGCAGTCGCTCGCCGCCCGCGACGGCGCGCCGCACTTCGTCTTCTACGAGGGGCCGCCCACCGCCAACGGAAAGCCGGGCATCCACCACGTCATGGCGCGGACGGTCAAGGATCTCTTCTGCCGCTACAAGACGATGCAGGGCTTCCGCGTGGACCGCAAGGCGGGCTGGGACACGCACGGGCTCCCGGTCGAGATCGAGGTCGAGAAAGAACTCGGCCTCAAGGGCCGCGACGCGGTCGAGGCGTACGGCCTCGCGCGCTTCAACGAGGCCTGCCGCGCCTCGGTGCTGCGGTACAAGGACCTCTGGGACAGCCTCACGGTCCGCATGGGCTACTGGGTGGACCTCGACGCGCCGTACGTCACGTTCGAGACGGACTACATGGAGTCCGTCTGGGCGCTCCTCAAGCGGATCCACGAGCGGACCGACGCCGAGGGCAAACCGCTTCTCGCGCGCGGCCACCGCATCCAGTGGTACAGCCCCGCCAACGGCACCGTCCTCTCGTCCCACGAGGTCTCGCTGGGCTACAAGGAGGTCCAGGACACGTCCGCCACGGTCCGCTTCCCCGTCGAGGGCCAGCCCGGCACGTCGTTCCTCGCGTGGACGACCACGCCGTGGACGCTCCCCGCCAACGCGGCCCTCGCCGTGAACCCGCGCACGGTCTACGCCCGCGTCCGCCTGGAGACCGAGGGCGGCGAGCCGGAGCACGTC
>JANPJI010000581.1:0-3924 GCA_031425425.1 Rubricoccaceae bacterium | reverse complement strand
GGGGCGCGCCCCGGCTGGGCGCGGTCAGTTGGCCGACACCTCGACGGCCGCTGTCTTCGCGGCGTCCTTGGCCATCACCGCGGCCACGCGCGAGCGCTCCACGCGGATCCGCGTGCCGTCCTCGACCGAGATCACGACCGTCGTGTCGTCCACGCGCGTGATGGTGCCGTGGATGCCGCCCTGCGTGACGATGCGGTCGTTCTTCTGGAGGCCCTCGACGAGCGCGCGGTGCGCCTTGGCCTGGCGGGCCTGCGGGCGGATCATCGTGAAGTACATCACGACGAAGAGGACGCCGACGAGCAGGAACGGGCTGCCGAGGAGGCCGGGCGTGGCGGCCTGGGCGATGGGGAGGATCATCGGGGCGGAGGAGAAGACGTCCCCGAAGGTAGCTGCCGCCTGCAGGTGCCCGGGTGGGGACGCCGCGAAGAGCGTCCACCCGTCACTGTCCGCGGCGCGCCCGACTCGCGCGAAACCAAAGAGTGAGGGCACGCGATCCGCATCGCACCGCATCGACCTCCTACCGTTGCTGCCTTCCGGCCCTGGCGGAGTTCAGAGGGAGCTGGCCGTACGGGACGTGCCCTCACTCTGCCGGCAAACGGGCGGGCACCTGAGCACCCGGTGTGACCGGCGGCGAGAAACATACGGACGCCCGGGCGCAGCCTCGTGCGAAGGGAGCAGGAATCCGTGCAACCCCGTTCCGAGACTCCCGTCTTCCGCTCTCACGCCTCGACGCCATGCGCCTCCTCTCGCTGATCCTTCTCGTCACGGCCGCTTCCCCCGCGCGCGCCCAGGCACCCGATCCGGCCGTCGAGGCGCTCGTCGCCGCGTTCGCGGACAGTCTGGCCCTCCCATCGCTCGTCGTCGCGGTCACGCAGGGCGGCGTACGGACGGTCTACTCCGCTGGAACCGTCGACGGCGCACGGCCCGACGGGCAGACGCGCTACGAGGTCGGCTCGGTCACCAAGACGATCACAGCGCTCGCGCTCGCCGTCGCCGTCGGCCGCGGCGAGGTCGCCCTCGACACACCGCTCCAGGCGCTCCTCCCCGACTCGGTGCGGCTTCCGCCCGCCGCGTCGGGGATTCAGCTCGTTCATCTCGCGACCCACACGTCCGGTCTGCCGCGGCTTCCCACTCTGGTTCGGACGCCCGTCCTCCTGGATCCGTATGCGGACTACACCGTGTCCGACCTGATGGCGCTCGCCTCAGAGGCCGTCCCGGCGACAAGGCCCGGCGACGTCTACGCCTACTCGAACGTCGGGGCCGGACTGCTCGCGTGGGCGCTGGCGCGTCGTGCCGGCGTCGGTGTCGAGGCGCTGCTGACCGAGCGCGTGCTCGCGCCGCTGGGCATGGCCACCGCCTCGTTCGGCGGGCCGGTCGCCGGTCCGCACGCGGCAGACGGGGCCGCCCTCGCACCGTGGACGTGGACGGACGCGCTCGCGGGGGCCGGCGGCCTTCGCGCGTCGGCCGCCGACCTGCTCGCGCTCGCCGATGCGGTACTCGACCCCGACGCGTCGCCTCTGCGCGACGCCCTCCGGCTGTCCGTCGGACCCCGCGCGCTTTCGCCGGGCCGGTTCCGTGTCGGGCTCGTGTGGCACATTCTGCCTGTCGAGGATGGACCCACTCCCCCGGTCGTTTTCCACGGCGGGCGGACGTTCGGGTCGTCGGCGTTCGTCGGGGCCGTCCCCGATGCGCGCGTCGGCGTCGCCGTGCTGACCAACCGAGGCGTCGCCGTCGAAGGGTTCGCCCTCGCGCTTCTGGCACGCCTCGCCGGGACGCACTGAAACGCGCCGCGGGCGCGCCTTCGAGTGGACGCACGCACGCGGCGGCTTGGACGGACATGGAGCGCCAGGATGCTGCAAGCGTCTCATGTCATCCTGAGCCCGCCGCCGCCAGGCGGCGGTTGCGAAGGATCTCAACGCCGTCCGTTCAGTCTGTCGCAGCCGGTGGCGATGACTCGGACACGGGGCGTCGAGATCCTTCGCGGGGCTCAGGATGACACCTACCTGCGCGCCGCCCTAGTTGCGCATCCCGCCCGTCGTGCTGCCGGGCTGCTGCATCTGGCCGTTCTGCATCGACTGGCCCATCCCGTCGCGCGTCATCGACTCGCGGCGCGCCGTACGGAAGTCCGTGTCGACCCGCGAGAGGGTGGTCCCGGCCGTCCGGCGGGCGCTGTCGAACCCGCTCTGGCCTGCGCCGCGGACGTTGAAGACCTCGTTGCGGTACAGGTCGCGCTGGCGGCGAAGCCGGATGAGGTCGGCGGCGCGCTCGGCCCGGTCGTCGCCCGTCGCTGAGGAGAAGCCCATCCGAACCGACTCGAGGTCGCGGTCGTACATCCCGATGCGGGCGTCTGACATCCGGAAGTAATCAGCGCGCGAGGCCATGCCCATCCGCGAGGCGCTCACGTTCGCGTCGAGGTCCTCGTAGCGGGTCATGACCGCCATGCGCTGCTCCGGCGTCGCGGCTGTCCCGAGGGCATCGTAGTCGCGGCGGACGGCGTCGCGCTCCTGCGAGTAGCGCGCCGCGGCGGGGTCGGAGCCGAGCGCGCGGACGTCGCGGTCGAGGCGGTCGAAGCCGGCCCGCATGTCCATCTGCGGGTCCATCGGAGCGTTGCCGGTCCGGCCCGTCGGCCGGTCCATCGACATCGGCGCAGGCGTTCCGGCGGCGCGCTCGGTCACCGTCGCGTCGCGGCCCGTGCCGTCCGTCACGGTGCGGGTGTCGATGCCGGTCGGGTCGCGCCGGAGTTCGTCGGCCGCCCGCTGGACGGGGACGGACGGGTCCGCGCGCGGGTCTGTCGTCGTCTGCGGGACCTCGGTCTGCGCGGCCGGTGCCGAGGCGAGAAGGGTGGCCAGGGCGGCCAGGGGGAAGAGCTTCATGAGAGAGGAAAAGAGAAGGGTGAGAGGGGACAGGAGAAGGGACACACGCAACGATGCTCCTTTCGACAGGGTCCGCACATGTCTCGATTCCCGGTCTCCCCTCCCCGTTCACCGAGGAGAATCCCCACGCCTCGGAGCGCCGCGCTCAGAACAGCCCCACCGGGTCGACGTCCACGTTGACGCGGTGGCCGTTCGGGGCCGGCACGGCCGCGACGACGCGCCGCACGGCCGCGCCGAGGACGGCGGCAGGCAGCGTCCGCGGCGCTTTGAGGAGCGTGTGGACCCGCCAGAAGCCCTTGATGCGTCCGACGAACGCCGGGACCGGCCCGAGGACCTGCGTCCCCGCGATGGCCCCCGCTTCGCGGTGGAGAGCGGCCGTCCAGCGCTCGGCAAGGTCGCGGGTGGAGCGGTCGTGCGGCCCCTTGAACTCGACGCCCACGAGGCGCCCGAACGGCGGGTAGCCCAGCAGGTGCCGCTCGGCCATCTCGTGCCGCGCGAAGCCCGCGACGTCGTGCGCGAGCGCGAACCGGATGGCCGGGTGCTCCGGGTTGCGCGTCTGCAGGAGCACCTCGCCGGGCAGCTCGTGGCGGCCCGCACGGCCCGCGACCTGCGCGAGCAGCTGGAACGAGCGCTCGGCGGCGCGGAAGTCCGGCAGGAGCATCCCCGTGTCCGCATCGACCACACCGACGAGCGTCACGCGCGGGAAGTCGAGCCCTTTGGCGACCATCTGCGTGCCCAACAGGATGTCCGCTTCGCCCCGGCCGAAGGCGTCGAGGATGGAGCGGTGCGCGCCGCGGCGGGTCGTCGTGTCGAGGTCCATCCGGAGGACGCGCGCCTCGGGGAAGACGTCCGCGATCTCCTCCTCGACGCGCTGCGTGCCGGCCCCGAGCTGCGTCAGGGCCGCGCTCCTGCAGGCGGGGCACATCTGCGGGAGGCGCTCGGCGCGGCCGCACGTGTGGCACCGCAGGTTGCGGGTCGTCTTGTGGACCGTCAGCGAGACGGCGCAGTCGCGGCACATCGGCGTGTGGCCGCAGTCCTCGCACTGGAGCAC
>JANPJI010000580.1:0-8225 GCA_031425425.1 Rubricoccaceae bacterium | reverse complement strand
CGCTGCGCGATGCGGAAGAGCGTCTCGCCGGGCACGACGACGTGCGCGACGGCCCCGGCCGGAGCAGCGGGCGGACGTGCAGCGGGTGGCCCGGCCGCCGGGGGGGGGGGCGTCGCGGTGGGGCGCGGCGTTGCGGCCGGTGGCCGCGTGCCGGCCGTCGGCATCGGCACGCGGTCCGTGAGGCGGAGCGTCTGCCCGACCGAGATCACGTCGTCGACGACAGCGTTGAGCTGCCGGAGCCGGTCCACGATGAGGTTGTGGGCGCGAGCGATGCGGTAGAGCGTGTCGCCGGCCTGAACCACGTACAGGTCGTTGCCGATGTCCTGGGCGCGCGGGGCTGCAGAGGCGAGCGCGGCGGTCAGCCCGAGCAGGAGGAGGCGTCGCATCATAGGTCGTCGAGGAGAGCGGCCTGGAGCTCGGCGCGGGCGTGGGCGTCGCCTGCGGCCGTCGCCGCGGCGACGCCGGCGGTGAGCGTGACCGCAGCGTCGGCCGGGCGACCGAGGTGCCGGTAGAGCGCGCCGAGGTGGTAGTAGGTGCCGACGTAGTCCGGCCGGTCGCGGACGAGCGCCTCGTACGCCTCCGCAGCCTCGGCGTCGCGCCCGGCTTTGGCAAACTCCTGCGCGATGGCGAAGCGTGTGAACGCGTCGTCGGGGTCGTCGAGGAGGAACTCGTGCAGGGCGGCGAGGCGGTCCATACGGAGGAAGATAGAGGACGGGAGGACGGGACGTACGAAGGAGAAACGCTCCGTCTCCGCCCCTCCTGTCCCCGTTACCAGCTCCCGCCCGCGCCGCCGCCGCCGAAGCTGCCGCCGCCAAACCCCCCGAAGCCTCCGCCGCCGCTGAAGCCCCCTCCGCCGCCGAAGCCGCCACCGCCGCCGAAGCCACTGCCGAAGCCGGGAAGGAAGATCACGCCGGGGCCGCCGCCGCCGCGCCGCCGCCGCTTGCCCGGGCCGCCCGTCATGCCGCCCTTGCTTCGCGAGGCGAGCACGAGCAGGACGACGAACAGAATCAGCAGGCAGCAGACGATCCCGGAGACGTCCTCGCTGCCGCCCGTCGGGCGCGCCGGGGCCGTGAACTCACCCGCCAGCGCCGCCGCGATGGCGTCTGCCGCCCCATCGAGGCCGTCGTAGAAGCGGCCCTCGCGGAAGCGCGGCACGATCACCTCGCGGACGATCGTCGCCGCGACGGCGTCCGTCAGGCCGCCTTCGGCTCCGTAGCCCGTCGCGATGTACACCTCGCGGTCCTCCATCGCGGCGAGGAGCACGACGCCGTTGTCGGTCCCGGCCTGCCCGACGCCCCACGCGCGGCCCAGTTCGGTCGCGTATTCGTTCGGCGTGATCCCGTCCGTCGTCCCGACGATCACGACGGCGACCTGCGTGCCCGTCGAGTCGTTGAGGGCGACGAGCTTGCGCTCGAGCGCGTCCGCCTCGGCCGGCCCGAGCAGGCCCGCGAGGTCGTTGACGAGGCGCGGCGGGCTCGGCCGCGGCGGGAGGGCCGCCGCGACCGTCGCGGACTGCGCGCGCGCCGGCGCGACGACCGCAGGGGCCGCCGCGCTGGCAATCACGAGCGCGAGGAAGACCGGGAGCGCGAGGCGCACGGGGGCGGGGGACGGGCGCGCGTCGGCTAGTTGCCGAAGTCGATCTCCGGCGCCTGCTCGGCACCCGCCTCGGCGGCGAACGGCGCGCGCGCCGAGACGCCCGCGATGCCCGCGACGAGGTTGGCCGGGAACGTCCGGATGCGCCCGTTGAGGCTGCCGACGGCCTGGTTGTAGTCGCGGCGGGCCGTGGCGATGCGGTTCTCGGTGCCCTCGATCTGGCTCTGGAGGTTCAGGAAGCCCTGGTTCGCCTGGAGCGTCGGGTAGGCCTCGGCGGTGACGAGGAGCCGCCCGAACGACTGCCCGAGGCTGGCCTGGGCCTCCTGGAACTGCTGCACCTTGGCCGGGTCGTCGAGGTCGTCGGCCGAGAGCTGGATGCTCGTCGCCCGGCTCCGCGCCTCGATGACGTTCTGGAGCGTCTCGCTCTCGAAGTCCGCCTGGCCGCGGACGACGGCGACGGCCTGGTCCACGAAGTCGGCCCGGCGCTGGTACTGGGTCTCGACGTTGGACCACGCCGTGGTCACCTCGGTGTCCTGCTGGACGAGGCTGTTGTACGTGCCGCACCCCGAGCAGCCGGCGAAGCCGACGACGAGGAGCACGACGAGGAGGACGATGGCACCGGTGCTGCGCATGGGTGGGGACGGGCGGAGCCCGCAGAAGTCGGAGGGAGGGCTACGATACGGCGGACGGCGCAGAAGATGCGCCGGGCCGCACGAGGCGGCCCGGCGCTCAAACCGCCGGCCGATTAGAGCGAGCCGCCCGTCTCGACGAGGAACGTCACCTTGCAGTGGACGCGGAACGACCCCGCCTCGCCCTCGCCGGGCTCGTAGATGAAGTCCTCGACGTAGACACTCTGCACGCCGCGGACGGAGGCGGAGACTTCCTTGTAGGCGTTGCGGACGGCGTCGTCGAAGCTGGCGTCGGAGACGGCGGATACTTCGATGATCTTGGCGATGGCCATGACGGGTAGAGGCGTGTGAGAGGGGAGCCGACGGGGAGTCGGTCAGCGTCCGCTTACGCAGGCCGCTCTGAACGGGTCCGGCGCAACGGACCCCGGAGTCGGACGTTCACCCCGACCTTCTGCTCCTGAACATGTCGCTGATCTCCGTCCGCCTCGCCGCGTTCGCCCTCCTCGCTGCCGCCGGCTGCACGCAGGAGAGTCCGGACGGCCCCACGCTCGACGGCACGTCGCCCCCTCTGAACGGGACGCTCGGGCCGGACCGCACCACATCGCCCTCGGCCGACGTCGCGCCGGAGACGCAGATCGACCCCAGCGCGACGCTGGAGCCCGACGCGACGCTGGAGCCGGACACGACAGCCGCACCGCAATGACGTCCACCGGGGGCACACCCGACGGCGGCACGCGACGCGGCATCGGCGCGCGGTGGCTCGCCTTCGTGCTGGCGCACTCCGAGGCATCCGACCGCCGCCTCTACGGCGACCGCAAGCGGTCGCTGCTCGGCGGCCTCGGCCCGACTGTCGTCGAGATCGGGGCCGGGACGGGGGCGAACGCCCCGTACTTCGCGCCGGGGACGACGTGGCGCGTCGTCGAGCCCAACGCGTTCGTCCACGACGGCCTGAAGGGCGCAGCCGAGCGCTACGGCCTGCACCTCGACCTGACCGGCGGGACGGCCGAGCACCTGCCGTATCCCGATGCCTCGGCCGATGCCGTCGTGTCGACGCTCGTGCTGTGCTCGGTCGCGGACCCGGCCGGTGTGCTCGCCGAGGCGCGGCGCGTGCTGCGCCCCGGCGGGCGGTTCGTGTTCGTCGAGCACGTCGGTGCCCCGCCCGGCTCCCGTCTGCTGCGGACGCAGCGGGCGCTCCGCGCGCCGTGGGGGCTCGTCGCCGACGGCTGCCGGCCGGACCGCAACACCGAGGCGCTCATCCGTGCCGCCGGCTTCGCGGACATTCACGTGGAGCGGTTCCGGCTACCGCTCGGGCTCGTCGCCCCACACGTCGCCGGCACGGCGACGAAGGGGGCATGAGGAGACTCGACCTCGATTTTCCTCATCCTCAACCCCTCTGGCTCATGCCCTCTTATCCCCCGCTTCGGCTCGGGAGGAGGCGCGCGTCCGTCTGAACGACCGCGTCGCTGCCCGCTGGGTCCGGCGCGGCGTCCACGTCGGGCACAGGCTCGATGGCAATGAGGAACGCCCGCGCGTCGGGCGCGAGGCGCGCGAGGTGCTCGGGAATGCCGCGCCTGCCCGCCGTGTGGAAGCTGCCATTGACGTGAACCACGAGCGGCCGGCCACTGTCCCGGAGTGCCTGCGCGGTCCGCCACGCCATCGAGGCGTCGCGGAGGTTCTGGGCGTCCAGCAGCGGCGATGCGCCGCCGCTGGCCATCCGGCCCATGACGGCGGCGAACGCGTCCGCCGTGGCGTCGGATGGTGGCGCGACGGGGAGCGGCGGAAGCCACCCGAGCGCCTCGGGCGAGAGGCCGGCGAGCGTCCCGCCGCGGGCGAGCGAGCGCACGTACCGGACCGGCGCGTTCGACGCGACGACGCGGAGCCCGTTCGCGCGGGCAAACTCGACGAGCGGGCGGTAGTCGGCCGTGTAGTTCGCCCACGGCCGCGCGGCGTCCAGGAAGTCGCGCTCGGAGATGAGCCCGGTGATGTACTCGTCGAGGACCGTCTGGACGTCGGTGTCGAACATCTCGAGGGCCAGCACGACCGGGCGCGCGCCGGCCCTGCGGGCGAGCCCTTCGAGAACGGCGAACTCGACCGCGTGGGCGGTCGGGTCGTTGTGGATCTCGCCCACAAAGACGACATCGTACCCGACGGCCTCGTCGAGCATCTGGTCGAGCGGGAGCGCCTCGCCGGCGGCGTCGAACGCCTGGTAGCGGCCGGCGACGGAATCGGCGGCGGCGGTCGGCTCGGGTGTCGGCACGGGGTGGGGCTGGGCGTGCGCGACGCCCGTCCCGAGCGCGATCGCGATGGCGGCGAGGCGCGGGCTCACGCGTCGTCCGACGTGAGCGTCGGGTCGGGTGCGTCGGCCGCCGGGTCGGGTGCGTCCTTCTTGCGCGACGAGCGCTTCTTCTTGGGCGGCGCGTCGTCCTGGGGCACCTCGGCCTTCGGCTGCGTCGCCTCGTGGAGCGCCTCGGGGCGGCCCGACGCCTCGGCGGCGCGGCGGCGGTCGCGGAGCGACTGCTGGTAGACACCGTCGAGCAGCATCGCGAGGATCTCGGGCTCGCCCTCGGCGACGAGCCGCTCGACGACCGGCACGAACCGGGCCTGCCGCTTGCGCTCCAGCCGCGACCGGTTGCGGAGGTCGTCCTCCAGCAGCGACGTGAGGCGCTCCGAGACGCGCGCGGCGAGGTCGTCCTCGGTCGGCACGGCCATCTCTTCGAGGGGGATGCTGTAGCGGCGTGCGATGCCGCGCAGCGCGGGCGCGTCGGTCGCCGTCATGAGCGAGATCGAGACGCCGGCCTTGCCCGCGCGCGCCGTGCGGCCCGAGCGGTGGACGTAGTACTCGGGGTCCTGCGGGACGTCGTAGTGGAAGACGTGGCTGAGGTCCTCGACGTCGATGCCACGCGCCGCGACGTCGGTCGCCACGAGAAAGCGGAGCGAGCCGGAGCGGAGCCGGCCCATGACCTCCTCGCGCGCCTTCTGCGTGAGGTCCGACGAGATGCCGGCCGCGTCGAGGCCGTAGTTCGTCAGGAAGCGCGCGAGGTACTCGACCTCGCGGCGCGTGTTGGCGAAGATGATCCCCGACGTCGGGTTCTCCCACTCGATGAGGGTGGCGAGCGCGCGGTCCTTGGCGCGCGGGTCCACGGCGAACGCCCGGTGCGTCATCAGGTCGACGTGGATCGTGCCGCCGGACGTCGCGAGGAAGATCGGGTTGTTGAGGAACTCCTGGCCGATGCGCTGGACCTGGAACGGCATCGTGGCCGAGAACATGTAGCCGTCGCGGACCTTCGGGAGGTAGCGCTTGAGCTTCATCATGTCCGGGTAGAAGCCCATCGAGAGCATCTCGTCGGCCTCGTCGAGGACGAGCATTTCGAGGCTGGCGAGGGTCAGCGTGCCGCGCGAGAGGTGGTCCAGCACGCGGCCGGGCGTGCCGACGACGAGGTGCGCACCAGCCTCGAACGCGTCGAGCTGCGGGCCGTAGGCCGTCCCGCCGTACACGGCGACGCCGCGGAGCTGCTCGTTCTTCGGGAGCCCGGCGTTCATGCGCTCGAACTCGTTGAAGATCTGGAGGGCCAGCTCGCGCGTCGGGCACAGCACGAGCGCCTGGCAGGCGGCCACGTCGGGGTCGAGGCGCTCCAGCATCGGCAGCAGGAACGCGCCCGTCTTGCCGGAGCCCGTGCGCGACTGCACGATGAGGTCGCGGGCGTCGAGGACGTACGGGATGGCCTGCGCCTGGACGGGCATCAGGCCGGGCCAGCCGAGCGCGTCGAGGCCCTCCTTGAGGCGGAACGGGAGCGTCTCGACGGTCGCGTCGGGGACGTCGGCGTCGAGCTCGGCGAACGGCGTCTTGAGCGGCTCGGCGGCCTTCTTGTCGTTCTGCGCCTTCTGGGTAAAGTCAAAAACGGCCTTGTAGGCCATAGGGGTCGGCAGGCACGGAGCCCGCGGGCAGGTGGGGCCGCCCGGGGTCTCTCACGTGGCCCGACCGGCATCTCGGCGCGCATGCGCCTCGCGGAGCGTCCGCGTGCAGGAGAGTAGCGCGAAGGGGCTGTTTTCGTGCCCGCGCCGCGACGTTTTCGGGCTGAGTTCGCGGACGCCGCCGTGATGCGCTCCGTCCGGGCGGCGGACCTACTTTGGGCGAGGCGCAAATCCCGAGCGGTCCGCGCTCCCCTCCGGCCTCTCCTCGACCTCCTGTGACGACCCACGCGACGCGGCGGACGGCCTGCACCGCTCTCTTCCTGACGGTGTGCCTGGCCGCCTGCGCCCCGACGGCCCCGCGCTCCGACGCCGCCTCGGCCGCCCCCCACGCCGCACATCCACCGGTTGCGGCTCCGCCACAGGATGCTCCGGCCCCGCCGCGGCGGGGCGAAGCGGACATCCGCTTTATGCAGGGCATGGTGCCGCACCACGCCCAGGCGCTCGACATGACGGCGCTCGTTGCGGACCGCACCACGAACCGCAGCCTCCGGCTCATCGCCGAGCGCATCGAGGTCTCGCAGCGCGACGAGATCGCCTGGATGACGGGCTGGCTCCGGGCCCACGGGGCCGACGCGCCCGACGCCCACGACCACACCGCCCACGCCGGCCACGACACCCTCATGCCGGGGATGCTCACCGCGGACGACTTCGCGCGCCTCGCCGCTGCAACCGGCCCCGCTTTCGACCGTCTCTTCTTCCAGTTCATGATCCGCCACCACCAGGGCGCGCTCGTGATGGTGACCGAGCTCCTCGCGACGCCCGGCGCGGCGCAGGAGGCCGACGTCTACCGCTTCGTCTCGGACGTCGAAGCGGACCAGGAGATGGAAATCGAGCGCATGCGCGCCCTCCTGGACGTCCCGCCGCTCCCCGCCCCGCACTCCCACTGACCCGGCGTCCTCTCGCGCCTTCTCCCATGACTCCTTCGTTTCTGCGCCTTACGGCGCTCGGCGTGTTCGCCCTCACCTGTGCCGCCAGCCCCGTCCGAGCGCAAGACCCCCGCGTCGGGCTCCGGGCCGGCATCGAGGACGCCGGGACAGCCGCGCTCAACCTCGAGCTCGTCGCGCACGTCCCCCGCCCCGAGGGCTTCTTCAACCCCGACGACCCCGGCGACTTCGGCTTCGCCAACTCGGACCTCGCCTTCCGCGGCGACCTCCTCTTCATGGGCAACTACGCCGGCGTCCAGATCTGGGACATCTCGACACCCGCCCGGCCGACGCTCCGCGCCACGCTGAACTGCCCCGGCGGCCAGGGCGACGTCTCGGTCCACGGCGACCTGATGTTCATGTCGGTCGAGGAGACGCGCGGGCGCGTCGACTGCGGCCCGCAGGGCGTGGACGCGCCCGTGAGCGCCGAGCGCTTCCGCGGCGTCCGCATCTTCGACATCCGGGACGCACAGAACCCGCGGCAGGTGGCCGCCGTGCAGACGTGCCGCGGCTCGCACACGCACACGCTCGTGCCGGACGCGGCGGACCCGTCGCACGTCTACCTCTACGTCTCGGGCACGAGCCGCGTGCGCCCCGGCGAGGAGCTCGACGGATGCTCCAGCCGCCCGCCGGGCGAGGACCCCAACAGCGCGCTCTTCCGCGTCGAGGTCATCGAGGTGCCGCTCGCCACGCCGGAGCAGGCGGCCATCGTCAACACGCCGCGGTTCCTGCTCGGGCTCACCCGGGCCGAGGAGCACGGCCCCGCCTCGGCCGAGATCGCCGATGCCGCCGCCGCGCGCGCCCGCGGCGCGGTCATGGCCACGGTGGACGGCGAGGAGCAGGTCGTGCCCGAGATGTACGTCCGCCAGATGCTGGACGGCATCGTGCGCGAGCGCGGCGGCACGGGAGCCGCGACGGCAGCCGACAGCGCCGCGCTGCGTGTCGCCTTGCCGAGCATCGTCGAGCGCATGGTCGGCCCGCAGGCGGCCCCCACGGACGGCCCGCGGCCCGGCCCCAACCAGTGCCACGACATCACGGTGTACCCCGAGATCGGGCTCGCCGGCGGCGCGTGCGCCGGCTACGGCATCCTGCTCGACATCCGCGACCT
>JANPJI010000579.1:0-3247 GCA_031425425.1 Rubricoccaceae bacterium | reverse complement strand
GTCGTCGAGTCCTCCCAGCCCGGCGTCACGATCGGCAGGTCTTTCTCGCACGCGGCCACGAGCCATGAGTCCTTCGGGTCGATCTGGTAGAACTCCTCCAGCCGGCCGGACCGGATGATTCGGTAGAGGACTTCGTGCGGGAACGCGCGGCGGCCCTCGGCCTCCATTGCGTGCCACTCGTCCACGAGGGCCGCTTCGAGGCGGCGGAAGGCCTCCTCCTCGGGGATGCAGGTGTCCGTGACGCGGTTCATGCCGCGCTCCAGCAGCGCCTGCTCGTCGGCGGGCGTGAGGTCGCGGTAGTTCGGGACGCGCTCGTAGTGGTCGTGCGCGACGAGGTTGAACAGGTCCTCTTCGAGGTTCGCGCCCGTGCACGAGATGATGTGGACGAGGTCGCGGCGGATCATCTCGGCGAGCGACAGACCGATTTCGGCGGTGGACATCGCCCCGGCGAGCGAAACGAGCATCTTGCCGCCCGCATCGACGTGCGCGCGGTAGCCCTCGGCCGTGTCGATGAGCGCCGCGGCGTTGAAGTGGCGGTAGTGGTGCTTGAGGAAGTCGGAGACGGGGGTCATGGCGGGGCGGGATCTGGGCTCGGGGTACGAGGGGCATCGGCTGCGGTTCGCTCGACGCAGCCGGGGCCGGGGCGTGCGGCGTTGGGGCGCGCTTTCACGCCGTGTCCGCTGCGAACTAGGGGTGCTCCGGCTACGTTACGCCCTCCCCCCCACCCGACCCCGCCCCGTTGGACGACACGCCCGCTGCCCCCGCGCGCGCCCCGCGCGCCGAGCGGCCCGACGCTCCGCCCGCCGCACCCGCTGACGCGCCCTCGGCCCCCCCCGGAGGCGACGGTGCCCCCGCCACCTGGACGGTGCAGGACGCGACCGACCTCTACCACGTCGCCGCGTGGGGCGAGGGCTACGTCGAGGTGAACGACAGGGGCCACGTCGCCGTCCGGCCGGACCCCACGCAGGACGTGGCCATCGACCTCGCCGACGTCGTGGACGAGATCGTGGCGAAAGGCCTCAAGCTGCCTGCGGTGGTCCGCTTCCAGGACCTGCTGGCCACGCGCGTGCGCCTGCTTAACGAGGCGTTCCAGACGGCCATCGCCGAGAGTGGCTACACGGGCGGCTACACCGGCGTGTACCCCGTCAAGGTGAACCAGCTCCGCGAGGTCGTGGACGAGATCGTCGAGGCGGGCAAGCCGTACGGCTTCGGACTGGAGTGCGGCTCCAAGGCCGAGCTCGTGGCGACGCTGCCGCGCCTCGAAAGCGACGAGACGCTCCTGCTCGTCAACGGCTACAAGGACGAGGCGATGCTGCGGCTCATCGGCACGTTCCAGCGGCTCGGCAAGCGCGTGCTACCGATCTGCGAGAAGCCGTCCGAGCTGCGCGAGATCCTGCGCCTCGCCGATGAGGCGGGCCAGCGCGCGCGCTTCGGCGTCCGCGTGAAGCTCTCGACCGTCGCCGACGGCCCGTGGGCGACGTCGTCCGGCGACCTCTCCAAGTTCGGCGTGCCGCTGCCGGACCTCGTCGAGGCCGTCGACGGGCTCGTCGCCGAGGGCCGGACGGACGCCCTCCGGCTGCTGCACTTCCACCTCGGGAGCCAGATCGGCGACGTGCAGGCGCTGAAGTCCGCGGTGAAGGAGATCGCCCGCATCTACGCGCACCTCGTCAAGCGCGGCCTCGAGGTCGAGTTTCTGGACGTCGGCGGCGGGCTCGGGGTGAACTACGACGCCCACCCGTTCGGCGGCGCCCGCTCCGGCGGCGTGGACTACTCGACGCAGGAGTACGCCAACGCGATCGTCTACGCCGTCCAGGAGGTCTGCGACGCCGAGGAGGTGCCGCACCCGCGGATCGTCTCCGAGAACGGCCGCGCCATCACGGCCCACCACTCCGTCCTCGTGCTGGACACGCTCGGGGCGATGACCAAGCCGGGCGTGGCGGACGACTACGAGCCCGAGGCCGGTGCGCACGAGATCGTCCGCCTGCTGCACTCGTTTCGCGCCGCAACCGCCGCCGCGAAGGGGCTCGGCGAGCTGCTGGAGGTGTACCACGACACGCTCGAACAGCGCAAGAAGGCCGAGGACCTCTTCGGCTATGGCTACCTCCCGCTCGGCGACAAGGCGCTCGCCGAGCGCCTCTTCTGGACCGTCTGCCGCGGCATCCAGGCGCGCGTCCACGCGGCCGACCCGGACTGGCTCCCGGCCGAGTTCGACGCGCTCGACGACGCGCTGGTGGACCAAGTCCTGTGCGACTTCTCGGTCTTCCAGTCGCTCATGGACCACTGGGCGCTCGGGCAACGCTTCCCGATCATGCCGCTGCAGCGCCTCGGCGAGCGGCCGACGACGCGCAGCCGCCTCGTCGACATCACGTGCGACTCGGACGGCAAGGTGGCCCGCTTCATCTCGCCCGACGGCAACAAGCGCTCGCTCGAACTCCACGAGACCGAGGACGGCGAGACGTACCGCCTCGGCGTCTTCCTCGTCGGGGCCTACCAGGACATCCTCGGCGACGCCCACAACCTGCTCGGCGGGGTCGGCGAGGCGCACGTCTACGTAGACACCGACGAGCCGGGCGGCTACTTCCTCGAAGAGATGCTCCCCGGCACTACGGTCGAGCAGATGCTGGCCACGGTCCAGTACTTCCCATCTGACCTCCAGCAGCGGGTCCAGGCCATCCTCCGCGAGAAGTCGAAGCAGGGCGTCATCCGCCCGCGCGAGGCGCAGGAGGTCCTCAAGCAGTACCGCGCCTTCTTCCCCGCCTCGACCTACCTGGAGGGATGAGGGATGGGGGATGGGGCATGAGCAGAATGTCTCACGACCCGTTTCACTCGTCCTCGTTTCCGCCCATCCCTCATGCCACATCCCCCATCCCCTCTCTGCCTCGGCCTCGTCCAGATGGCGATGACCGCCGACCGCGCGGACAACCTCCGGCGCGCCGCGGCGCACGTCCGCGAGGCGGCCCGGCAGGGCGCGACGGTCGTCTGCCTGCCCGAGCTGTTCCTCTCGCGCTACTTCTGCCAGACCGAGGACGCGGACCGGTTCGCCCTCGCCGAGCCCGTCCCCGGGCCGACGACGGACGCCCTCGCGCCGCTCGCGGCCGAGCTCGGCGTCGTGATCGTGGCGTCCCTGTTCGAGCGCCGCGCGCGGGGCCTGTACCACAACACGGCGGCGGTTCTCGACGGGGCGGCGGGCTACCTCGGGAAGTACCGCAAGATGCACATCCCCGACGACCCGCTGTTCTACGAGAAG
>JANPJI010000578.1:0-2977 GCA_031425425.1 Rubricoccaceae bacterium | reverse complement strand
TGCTGCTCGTCGCCTTCGCGTGCGATCCGGCGCGCGGCTCCGAGTACGGGCAGGGCTGGCGCTTCGCCGAGGCGGCGGCCGAGGCCGGCAACGACGTCTGGGTGCTGACCTACGCCGGGCAGGCTGCGAGCGTCACGGCGCACCTCGCCGCGCACCCGAACCCGGCGATCCGCCTCGTGCCCGTCGCGCACCGGTTCGAGCGCGCGCGCCACGTCGCCGGCGCTACCCGCACGACCATCGCCGAGCAGGTCCACTACTACGTCTGGCAGGTCGCGGCCATCCGGACGGCGCGGCGGCTCCACCGCGAGGTCGGGTTCGACCTCGTGCACCACATCACGTTCGGCAAGTACTGGGCACCGAGCGCGGGCGCGTTCGTCGGCGCGCCGTTCGTGCTCGGGCCGGTCGGCGGGGGCGAGTCCGCCCCGCTCCGCTTCTGGCCGGCGTTCTCGCTCTACGGGCTCGTCTACGAGGCGGCGCGGAGCGTGGGCCGCCGGCTGGCGCACGCCGACCCGCTCGTGCGCCATGGCGCGCGGCGGTCGGCCCTCGCGCTGGGCTCGACCGTGGAGACGGTGCGCGCCCTCGCCCGGCTCGGCGCACGGCGGACGCTCGCGCAGCCGAGCATCGGCCTCACCGACGCCGAGGTCGAGCGCCTCGGCGCGCTCCCCGCGCCGCCGCCCGGCCCGCTCCGCGTGCTCATGAGCGGCCGCCTGCTCCACTGGAAAGGGTTCGACATCGGCCTGCGCGCCGTCGCCGCGGCGGGACTGCCCGGCGTGCGGGTGGACATTCTGGGCGAGGGTCCCGAACGGGCGCGCCTCGGTGCCCTCGCCGCCCGGCTCGGCCTCGCGGACCGCGTGACGTTCCACGGGCTCGTCCCCCGAGACGCGGCGCTCGCCATCCTCGCCGATGCGAGCGTCCTCCTGCACCCGAGCCTCCACGACTCCGGCGGGTTCGTGACGCTCGAAGCGCTCGCGGCGGGCCGCGCCGTCGTCGCGCTCGACCTCGGCGGGCCGGGCGTCCAGCTCACGCCCGCATGCGGCGTCGCCGTCGCGGCCCACTCGCCCGACCAGGCCACAGCCGACATCGCGTCCACGCTCCGCCGCCTCGCCGCCGACCCCGCCGAGCGCGCGCGCCTCGGCGCGGGCGGTAAGGCCCGCATCGACGCGGCGCTCCGAGTCCGGCACGTCGCTGCCCGCGCGCTCGCCGCCTACGCCGACATCGCCCCGATGCCGGAGCCCCCGCCCGCGGACCGGCCCGCAGGTGCCTCGGAACAGACCTCCTCCGACGGCGCGTCGGTCCCGCTCTCGCACGTCGGCCTCGCGGGACGCTCCCGGTAGCCCCGTGACCCTCGCCTTCACCCCGCCGGGCCACGCCGTCGCCCCGCCCGCTGCACAGGGGCGCGCGGGCGACCGCTACCTGCTCGTGCTCGGCGTGTGCCTGCTGGGCTATGCCCTGATGGGCCGGCCGTTCGCGTACCTCGGCGTGCCGCCGCTGTTCGTCGGCGAGGTCCTGCTCGTCGCCGGGCTGCTGCTCACGGTCCGGCTCCGCGGGCTGGACCTGCTCGGGCGCGAGGGGCCCTTCTGGGTGCTCGCCGCGCTGCTGGCGCTCACGGTCGTCCGGTCGGTCCCGTACGTCGGCCTGTACGGGATCGACGTGGCCCGCGACGCGATGCTGCTCGGCTACGGGCTCTACGCGGTCGTCGTGTACCTGCTGCTCGTCGAGCGGCCGGAGCGGCTTCGCGACCTCATCGTGCGCTACCGGACGTTCGCCGTCGTGATGGTGGCGCTCGTGTGGCTGCCGTACCTGCTCTACCGCGTCAACGAGACGCTCATCCCGTTCATGCCGGGGCAGGACACCGTGCGGATCGTCGAGGCGAAGGGCGGCGACCTGATGGTGCACCTCTCGGCCATCGGGGCGTTCCTGCTGCTCGGGCTCCGGCGGCCGTCGTGGCCGGTGACGCTCGCGCTCGCCGTCAACGCGGTCCTCGTGATGGTCTCGAACCGCGGCGGGATGATCGCGTTCGTGCTCTCGCTCGGGCTCGCGTTCCTGCTGCGGCCGCCCGGCGCGAGCGGCCTCCGGCTGGCCTTCGCGCTCGTCGCGGTGGTCGTGGCCGGCATCGTGGCCGTGCCCGTGATGCAGTCCGTGCGGATCTCCGGCGACTCGCGCGCGCTGACCGTCGAGCAGATCTGGGACAACGTCAAGAGCGTCGTCGGCCAGAGCGACAGCGCCACGCTGGAGACGACCAAGACGTGGCGCCTGCGGTGGTGGCGCACGATCGCGGACGACGTCCTGTTCGGGGACAAGCTCTGGACGGGCCGCGGCTTCGGGGTCAACTTCGCCGACCTCGACGGGTTCGCGATCGACGACGAGGGCTCGCTCCGGAGCCCGCACAACGCGACGGTGACGGTCCTCGGGCGCCTCGGCGTGCCCGGGCTCGCGCTGTGGCTCCTCCTCCACGCGTGGTGGGTGTTCGCGATGGCGCGGGCGTGGTTCGCGGCGCGCGCGGCGCGCCTCCACACGTGGTCCGCCGTGTTCGCATTCGGGCTGTGCCTGTGGGTCGCGATGTGCGTCAACGCCTCGTTCGAGGTGTACTTCGAGGGGCCGATGGGCGGGATCTGGCTGTGGACCGTGGTCGGGGCCGGCCTCGCCGCGACGCAGATCGTCCGCCGCCACCCGGACCTGTTCGCGACGCCGGCCTTCGGGGCCGTCCCGCCGGGGCGCCGCGCGCCGGTGACGACGTGGACGCCTCCGCCCCACCCCGACGCGCCTCGTCCGACGCCCGCCGCGCCGTACCTGGCTCCCCCTCCCGTACGCCTTCCCGCAGGGCCACCCGCCGCGCTCCCGTGGACGGCTCCGCCGTGGATGGCCGCCGTCCGCCTCGCCGAGCCGTGGTCCGCGCCCGCGCCGCCCGTCGTGCGGCTGCCTCCCCCCGCGCCCCCGGCCGCGGCACCTCGGCCGGCCGCCGCGGCGCGTCCGGTTG
>JANPJI010000577.1:0-3866 GCA_031425425.1 Rubricoccaceae bacterium | reverse complement strand
GTTCCTCCTGACCCCGGTCAGCGGCTGGGCCGCCGACCGCTTCGACCGCCGGCTGATCGCCAGAACGATGGTGCTGCTCGAAATGGCCTGCGCCGCGATCCTTTTCTGGGTGACGTGGAGCGGGCACGTCGGTCTGCCGGTTCTGTTCCATGTCGAGATCCATCGGGGTCTGTACGGGCGTACGAAGCCGACGTAGGCCGTCCTCGCGCGTGTCCGGGGTGGGCCTACATCGCGACTCCCAGCGCCGGGGGAACCGCCGTACCGGAGACGACGGCGGTCGACACGTCCGCGCCCACTCGGGCCGCCGCCTCCGCCAGGGACTCCTCGGCGGACGCCGGCGCGTTCACGCTCCGCCGCGGCGCGGACGCGTGCCCCGCGTGCTCGGTGACGTCGTCCGCGGCGCGGCGCGGCGTCTCGGGCTCCACGACGGCGCGCCCGATCCGGAACACAGCCTGGGGGCAGCCGCCGCCGGTGAGGGCCGCCACCTGCTCCCGGAGCCCCGCCACCTCGACGGGCTCGTCGGCGTAGGAGGCCGCGAGCCCGTGCTCGGCCGCGACGGCGAGCACGCGGGCGAGGGCCTGGCCGGCCGTGAGCCAGTCCGCCCGGTCGTCGCCTGCGGTCGACAGGACGACGACGGCCGGCGCGTCGCGGATCAGGCGGTCCTTGTCACCGGCGACCGGCGGCGTTCCTGCCGGGACGCTGGCTGAGGCCGCGTCGCGGACGCCGTCCGGACGGGGATCGCCCAGGGGACGGACCCACGCCGCGACGTCGCCGGCGACGGCCGGGTCCTGCCGCTGCTCGGCGACGCCCGAGGCGACCAGGCCGGCGAGTGCGTCCTTCTCGGCCGGCCCCTCGAACACGTGGACGGTCGCGCCCTCCGCCGCCGCCGCCGCGCCCAGTTCCGCCGCGATGCCGGACGGCAGAGGCTCCGAGGAGAACGAGTGGCGGTCCGTCCGGCGGGCCGACAGCGCGTGGAAGAGGCGGTCGTCGCGGTCCGGGCGCGCGCCCGGCCGGAACGTGACGGCGGCGACGAGATCGGGGGCCTGCTGGAGCGGGAACGGGAGGACGACCGTGTCCCACCCCGCGTGCCGGGCGGCGACGCGGAGGCAGAAGACGGCGGCCCCGCAGCTCATCGTCATCTCGCGCCCGAGAGGGTCGAGCGCGAGCAGCTGGCGCGAGCGGTCGGCGTAGACGTGCACCGCGCCCATGTCGACGACGAACCGCCAGGGCTGCGTGTTGAGCACGCTCGGGGCGCGGACGACGCGTTCGAGGAAACCGTCGATCTCGGCGTCGGACGGGGGGGGCGGGAAGAGGGCGTTCACGGGGCGTGCGGCGAGGTGCATCGTGAGGCTACGGGCTGGCGGCGCGGCCCGACGTGCTCGGTCCCCTGCATCAGGCGCAGGGAGTTGCCCCTCGTCTCCGCCGGGGATCCCCCCACAGCCGGGCGGGGGCCGCACCGCCACACGTCCCCGCCACCTGCCGCTCGCGACGCCGCGGCGCGGGGCGGACCTTGGCGCAATGGACGATCGCCGGGTTCGCGACCTCGTATGGACCGGCCCCATCCAGGCCACCCTCCGCCCCCACCTCGCCCCTCGGACGGAAAAATCCGGCCGTGTTCCCACAGTCCGAAACAGCCGCCGCCCCGGTGCGCGGGTGCCACCGGGGCGGCGGCGGCGGAGAGGGAGGGATTCGAACCCTCGGTACCCTTTTGAGGTACGGCACTTTAGCAAAGTGCTGGTTTCAGCCTCTCACCCACCCCTCCAGGTGGTGCCCGCGCCGGGGCGTGGACGGGCAGCCAAGCTAGTGCGGCCGGCCGGCCTCGGGCAAGGGCGAACGGCGAAGAGCCGTTGAGGACCTGCCCGCTCAGCCGCTGAGCACGTTCGCCCGGAGGAGGCCAGCGAGCGCCGCCGGCGCGCCTCGCGGTACGACGTGGCCGGACGCCTCGACCGTAGCGCGCCGCGGATGCAGGCCACCGTCTCACGGCGCTGCACGTCCGCCCCGAAGGCGTGGACGAAGACGACCTCGGGGCCGCCCCATCCCCGCCGCCGGGCCGTTACGTTCTATTCTGTCATCCGGAGCGCAGCGAAGGATCTCGATGCGAGGTCGGAGCCTGCTGCCACCGGCTGCGAGGGACCGCACCACCGTGTCGAGATCCTTCGCTCTGCCCAGGATGACAAATTGAAAGGTAAATTTTAGAACTTACAGCACTACGCAGTTGGATTGAGTCAGTCGTCATCCCGAACGGAGCGAAGCGCAGTTGAGGGATCTCGACGCGGTGGGTCAAGGCGTCGAGATCCCTCGACACCGCCGCCGTCGGCGGCGGCCTCGGGATGACTCTGGACAGGGGCACCGCCTCATTTCTGCTGCGTCACGCTGTAACAGCCCTGCATCCCCACCGGGGCGCTCCACGTGGAGAGGACTGGCGACTCGCAAAATCTCCCTCCCCTCTGCCATTTCCCGTTTCAGGTCCGGGCTCGCCCGGCCAGTCCCCTTTCTCCCCTCTCACACCTCCACCTTCAGGCGCGCCTCGCGGTCCGTCACGTCGAACATCTCGCCGTGGGGGACCACCGTCATCTGGCCGAACTCGCGCAGCAGCGTCCTGTACGCCTCGCCGACGGGGCGGATCTTTCGGTCCATGTCGTAGAGCCCGCACGCGTTGACGGTGCCCTCCTTGCGGGCAAGCTGGATGTTCCAGTCCACCTGGTCGATGAGCGAGTACCACGTGAAGCCGAGGACCGCGACGCCGTCCTTGCGCAGCTGGAGCGCGTTCATCCACTGCTTCCAGAGCCAGGCCGGGGCCTTTGCCGGGTCGAACTCGTTCGTCTCGGTGTGCATGACCGGCTTGCGGTAGCGCTCGACGTACGTGCTCATCACCCGGTGCCACCCGAGGACGTCCTGCGCCTCGCAGAAGGAGCCGTCGGCGAGCTTGATGCGCTCGTTGTGGCCGTAGTAGTCGCACCCGAGGACCTGGTAGCCCGGCGGCTCGCCGGCCATGAACCACTCGAACTCCTCGCGCGTGAGGCCGTTGTCCATGAGGTAGAGCAGCATCTCGGCGTCGGGCTGGCGGCCGTAGAGCAGGTCGAGCGAGAGAAAGCGTTTGGCGTTCTGCATCCGCGTCTCGTGCGACGGCGCGGCGACGGCCTCGTGGAGGTACTCGGCGGACTCCGACGTGACGATGACGGCGTCCGGGCGGAGCTGCGCGATGCGCTGGGTGGCGAGAATTGAAGCCGCGACGGTGTGCTTGAGGGCCGTCACGAAGGCCGTGTCGGTTCGGAGTTGCTCGTTCCAGACGCCGTCGAGGGCCGAGATGCGGGCGGTGACGTAGATCTCGTTGACGGGCGTGTAGAACCGGACCCACGGGTACCGCTTCGCGACGGCGGCCGCGTAGTTGGCGAAGTGCAGCGGCAGCTCGGGGTTCTGGAAGTCGCCGAGCCAGTCCGGCACGCCGAAGTGCATCAGGTCCAGGACCGGCGTGATGCCGAGGCGCCGGATCTCGGCCATCGCGGCGTCGGCGAACTCCCAGTCGTAGCGGCCCTGGCGGGGCGACGTGACGTGGTACGGAAGACCGTAGCGGAGGTAGCGGAGGCCCATCTCGCGGACGAGCCCGAGGTCTTCTTTGTACCGGTCGTAGTGGCCGCACTCGGCGAGAAGGTCCCGGCGGAGCGCCCCGTGGTGGATCGTCGGGTTGGAGCACTCGACACCGGTCGCGAACATGAAGTTGCCCGGCGAGCCCGTCGGCAAGCCGGACCCGTCGTGGCCGGCCCCGCCGCCGTACTCGTCGCCGGCATAGCCGCCGGCGTATTTCTTCTTGACGAGGGTGAGGAAGCTGGTCGGCATGGCGGGGAGAGTTTGGAGAACAGAGTTTG
>JANPJI010000576.1:0-1725 GCA_031425425.1 Rubricoccaceae bacterium | reverse complement strand
CGTTCGTCGACGCGGTGCCGCCGACGGTGCCGCCGCCGAACGTGGCGACCGTCGCCGCGGGGGTCCCGGCGTAGTCGTTGGCGAGCAGGCCCGTCGCCGCGGCGACGGGGAACGCGGCCCCGGAGAACGCGCCTAAGTAGGCGTCGGCCGCGGCGAGCGGCGACACCCGGAGCGACCCGGCGACGAGCGTCGTGTTGGCGTCGAGCGTGCCCGTGTACGCGAGGCCCAGCGCCGCGTCCGGCCCGCCGTTGGCGAGCGCGACCGTGTACCGGAGGACGTCGCCGGGGTTGACCTCGGTGTCCGCCGGGTTGACCAGCGCCGCGACGAGCGACGCCGTCACGCTGGGAGCGGCCTCTCGCACGATCGGTGACGTGTCGTCGGCGATGGACGCGTGCCCGTCCGTGCGTCCGGCCCGCGCACCCGGGGCACCCGCAGCGGCAGGAGGCGTCACAACGTGCCGCGACGGAGGGGCCACTGCCCCAGTGTTCGGCGTCCGTGTCAGAACCTCGGGGAGCGCTCCGGCCGCCGAGGCGACGAGAGCCGTCAGGCTGACCACGAGAACCGTCCCGGCTGCGACCGCCGAATGGATGCGGCGGAGCCGCGAGGAGGAGCGAAGCACAGGAGCGGCACCGAGGACCCCCCCGGAATCGTGAGACCGTCACGCCCTGACGCGTGCGCAGGGCTTCTCCCTAGCTACCGCTCTGCGCTCGAATATGCAAGCGACCTATTTCTGTGGAATGTGGGGGTTACACCGAGGGTCGGTGCCTCCAGATGTCCCCGCGATGGGCGACCGCCGGCCGGGACGATGCCCGAGCCATCAGACCGTGGCCTCGTGCTGGGCGACGGCGTGCGGGAGTGCGACCGTAAATGTCGTCCCTTCGCCCTCGATGGTGTCCAGCGTCAGCGTCCCGTCGTGGCCGTGGACGACGATCTCGTACGTCAGCGAGAGGCCGAGGCCGGTGCCCTCGCCGGTCGGCTTGGTCGTAAAGAAGGGCTCGAAGATCTTTTCCCGGACCTCCTCCGACATCCCGACTCCGTTGTCCGAGACCGACACGGCGACGCCGCCCGGCGTGGGGTGCGTCCGCACGACGACGCGCGGCGCGAATCCGGGCGGTGCGCCCGCGACCTCGCGCTCGCGGACGGCCGCGAAGGCGTTGTCCAGAAGGTTCAGGAACACGCGGCCCATCTCCTCCGGCACCATCTCGACCTCGCCGACTGCGGGGTCGTACTCCCGCACGAGGTCCACGTTGAACGCGGCGTGCTCGGCGCGCATCCCGTGGTAGGCCAGCCCGACGTACTCGTCGAGCAGCGTGTTGAGCTTCGCCGGCCGGCGCGGGCCGGGCGTGGCGCGGCTGTGGGCGAGCATCGAGCGGATGATGCCGTCGGCGCGGCGGCCGTGCTCGCGGATCTTGGTCGCGTTGGCGCGGAGGTCGCTCAGAAGGTCGCCCGAGGCGTCGAGCGCCTCGCCGACGGGCCGCGAGGGGTCCTCGCGGAGCTCGGCGTCGAGGTCGTCCAGGAGCTCCTCGGAGAGCTGGGCGAAGTTGTTGACGAAGTTGAGCGGGTTCTTGAGCTCGTGCGCGACGCCGGCCGTGAGCTGCCCGAGCGACACCATCTTCTCCTGCTGGACGAGCTGGGTCTGGGCCTTCGAGAGCCGCTCGATAGAGGCGGTGAGCTCGGCCGACCGCGCCCCGCGTAGTGCCGACGGCCCCACTATGTAGACGGGAC